>DASUBD010000067.1:0-7256 GCA_035763445.1 Candidatus Angelobacter sp. | reverse complement strand
CCAGGGCGCCAGCCCGCCTTCCCAATCCAGAATTTCTGCGCAGATATAAAAACGAGACGACTTCCCCGCCGGAGTGGAGGAAAGATCATTGCGGAGCTGTGCAGTAACAAAATCTCCGCCGGCACGGTCGCACATGCTCAGTGCGCGAAGGGCCGTAACCGTGATTTCCGCGCTGGCCAAGTTTGCGTTGCAGTTCATTGCGGCGGCATTCCAGGGATCTGCGGTGAAACCTCCATTGGGCTCCCGGCAACGCAGCAGAAAGTCTATGGCCGAGCGGGGCACCGCTCGCCGGTGCGAGCGGAGGGCAAGAATGGCCCATGCCGTGGTAAATGCATCTGCAGCGTCAAATTCACTCTGAGCCCAGCCAGAGCCGGCAAGGGCTGCTTGTCCAAGACGATCAAGGGAGCTTTCAATCTGCGCGCGAAGGTTTTGCGTGAGGTATTGCGAAGGCAACTCGCCGAGGCGAGCAAGAACGCAGGCGGTAACCCAGAGGTTCGATGGCCCCTGCAACCCGGGATCGATCCATTGGCCGTCTTGAAATGCGCGTGTGAGCCAACCCAGCCCGGAAATAATCGAGTTAAGCCGTGGGTGCCGGGGAAATGCATCGGCCAGGATAACTGGATCGGTCATTTTCACCCCCACTTCCAAGGCGTCGCTCAATTCGGTTGTCTCCTCAAAATCCAAGAGATTTCGCGTTCGGTACTAAGTGAGGGTTGGCACGTGATCGTTGCAAAAGGTACTCACGAAAGTGCCGGCAGACCAACGGTTTATCTCGTATCCTTATGAAGGGTAAGGGTTTAGTACAAAGAGTACTGGAAACAGAGAGTCCTGAGGGAACCATTAAGTTTCTTAATGGAGTCGCGTTTTCTCCCTGCAACTTGATCCGCTCGTGACCTTAGGATTACATACCAGAATGCACGAGAAGACTGTTCATCGTTAAGCGATACAAGCATTGCGAGGCGCTTTAAGAAGTTTCTTATCGCCCAGAAAGTCAGGGAAATTAAATTTCCTAATTTTCTCGCCAGGGCTCTATTTTTTCCGCTAAGTTCTACTCGCTTTCGCGGCCTTCTTCCGGAAAAAGTCAGGCCGCGCAAATCAAGACGCCACCACGGCGCGATAGCAGACGACGGACCTTCCAAACCGGCCTCATGCCTGTCACGCCTGAAGTGTCTCCACTTACAGGAGCAACAAGAAAAATGAAAAAGAGTCGACGCGAACTGCTCAAGCTGGGAGCAATGGCTGGAGCAGGTATGGTATTGCCTGCCTTCTCCTCAGCCCAGACTCCCAACACTCGTGTTCACACCAAAGGGGGAATCACGTTCCACGGACACGTGCAACATCCCCTTGGACAATTGAAAACGGCGGCCACCAACGGACTGGCCCAGTTTGTGGACCACCTGCCGATTCCACCGGTGATCAAGCCGGATCCAAATGGCGTGACTCACATCCGCATGCTGCCGGCACTACAAAAGGTTCACCGCGATCTTCCCGCCACGCCAATCTGGGGTTACAACGGAATCTGGCCTGGCCCCACGATGGAAGTACGCCGCGGCGTGCCGGTAAAAATCAAATACCACAATGACGCGCTGCCCACGACGCACCCGCTGCCGGTGGACTTCACCATCCACGGTTCTGAAGCCGACAAGCCGCAAGTCCGCAACGTGGTCCATCTTCACGGCGCCAAGATTCTGCCTGAATACGACGGCTATCCTGAAGCCTGGAGTTCGCCTGACGGCGTCACCGGCCCTCTGCTCTATACGGATGACGCCTTCATCTATCCCAATGACCAGCAGGCCACCATGCTGTGGTATCACGATCACACGCTGGGCATCACGCGCCTGAACATGGTGATGGGCCTGGCCGGCATTTACCTGATCCGCGATGCCGTTGAAGACTCGCTCAACCTTCCCAAAGGACAGTTTGAAATTCCCATGCTGATTCAGGACCGGCTGTTCAATCCTGATGGCACGCTGCTCTACCCGATCGCAGACGGCGGCACGCACCAGTTCTGGATTCCGGAGTTCTTCGGCGACACCATGTGCGTGAACGGCAAAATCTGGCCTGTGCTGGATGTGGAACCGCGGCGCTATCGCTTCCGCATGCTCAACGGCTGCAACGCCCGATTCCTGAACATGAGGATCGTTCGTACTGACGCCAGCGGCACACCACACGGCATGGCAGGGCCGCAGTTCTTCGTCATCGGGACCGATGGCGGTCTGCTGCCTTCGCCTGTGCCTCTTACCACGCTGTTGCAGGCCCCGGCAGAGCGCTTTGACGTGATTGTGGACTTCACCGGCAAGGCCGGACAGTTCTTCGTACTGAAGAATGACGGCCCGGCTCCGTTCCCGGGCGGCGGTGAAGTGGTGCCAACGGAGATCATGATGTTCCGTGTCTCCAAGCCTCTCTCGTCGAAGGACACCAGTTCCATTCCGTTCACTCTGAATCCGAGCCCGCTGGACTTCAACCTGCGCCACGCGGACAACAGCCGCGACCTGGTTCTGACAGAACTCGATCGCGAATCCGACGGCTTCCCCATCATCGGCCTCCTCGACAATAAGAACTGGGACGATCCGGTGACGGAAGATCCGAAAGTGGGATCGACCGAAATCTGGAACATGATCAACGACACCGGTGACGGCCACCCGAAGCATATTCACCTGGTGCAGTTCCAGATCATCAGCCGCCAACCGTTTGACCAGGACACGTTCGACAACACCGGTCAGCTCGTCTTCACCGGCAAGCCCCAGGCGCCCGCTCCGGAAGAACAGAACGCTTACAAGGATGTAGTGAAAGCGTATCCGGGAACGGTCACCAAGCTGGCCATGAAGTTTGAACTGCCCACCGGAACGCAAGTTGTGGCCGGCAAGCGCTACCGGTACGTGTGGCATTGCCACATCCTGGAGCATGAAGACAACGAAATGATGCGTCCCATGGATGTAGTTGGGTAGCCAGCCCCCCAAATGCGGCCGACCGAAGTAGTCCCGTCAATAGTTCATTCGGCCGGCCGCAAATGAGGACTCAACAGTTTTCCCGGAGATGATCAACATTTCCCCGAGGGTGGAACAGTTCTTTCGGCGGTGACAAAACGTTTTTCTGACCTGACCGAATCGTTTTTTCCGGAGGTGACCATGTTTTTTCCGGGGGTGACGGACAGTCGAGTGAACGCAGTATTTCGCCCGACTGATCTCCCCGGGGGCCTAAGCGGGTAACCGTCGGCGGTTTGCTGGATCGCAACTACCGCCGGCGGGAAAGTAGGTCCAAATCGGATGAGCCCGCTTATGCACGCGACTCAGGAGTGTCTCCCTGAGTCGCTTTTTTTATTGTCGCTTCGCTCCACACCGCCGCGCTAATCGCGATTGCGCGCATATTCAGTTTTCAAAGACCCAACCCGCTCATCGCGGGGCCTCCTGGGAGGCATTCCTTCATTCTCGCTCTTGCGCTACGCTAGCTGCCTTCCGCTGCCCTCCTCACAGTACTTCGACTGTGCCGGAAAGCCCTCTTCCACCAATGACGCGCAATGTCGGCGGTCCTTGGGGGATACCCCCGGGGCCACCCCGGAAACAAAAGACTTATCGTGCCCCACCCCGGAGTTAATGACGCCGCGCCGCGCAGACTTCGCGGCGCTTCGGCTTGTCATGGTGAGCGACGCGCCGGTGCCGGGGCCCCCAACAAGCCCGCTTTTGGCTTGCTGGGGTGGGGTGTTGCGCGGAGTCGAACCCGGGGTCCCCGACAAGCCCGCTGTTGGCTTGGCGGGGTGGGAACCATCTAGATTGCGCGAAGCACACCGTTGTTGCTGATTCGTGTTCGTTCGCGTTGAGCCTGTCCCGGCGTGCCGGGATTCGCGGCCAACTTTTCTTTCTGATCCGCGTGCATCCGCGCTAATCCGCGGTAAGCCTCTTCTCGCTTTTCTCCGTGCCTCCGTGTCTCCGTGGTAGGTTTTGGTTTTGCTCTTAGCCCGGTTCAGCCCCGGAGCCACCATCGCAGCGCTCCACAACAGCAACGCGGCTGTCTTCTCGCTGATTCGCCCCGCCAGCAAGCTGTTCGTCACCCGATACAGGTTCACCATCACCGCCTGCTCGTCTTCCATCGGCAGTATCTCCAGCTTCTCCGGCCTGTAGCTCATCATCTTCGCGTGTCCGTGGCACCAGCGCTCGCCTGTTACCTGCGGCGACTTGCAGCCCCTCCCGTCCGCATACTGGTACTCGCACCTCGGAGCCCGCCCCGCTCTCTCCAGCAACTCCATCTGCCTCTGAATAAACGCTTGCTTCTCCGCCTCTTCCTTGGCCCTTTCCGCTTCCTCGCGCACGCGTTTGGCCTCTTCCGCTTCCAGCAGCTTCTGTTTGGCCTCGGCATCCACTTCCAGAGCCCAGTACTGCCCGTACTCCCACCCTGCCTCGCGGGCCATGCGCTCGGCCTTTTCCGTATCCCGCAGAGCCCGCTCCGCCATCTCCCGCCACCATCCGGTCGAGTGCGTCGCAATGTACTCCATCATTCCTTTGGGCGAATCATCCTTCAGCCGCGTCACGTCTCCCACGTGCCACGGCAGGCTCTTCGCCGCATGCGGATCTTCCCCTACCGGCGCCCCCGCTGGAATCAGCGTCACCTTCCACGGCTCGTCGAGCAGCGATCTGTGGTTTTGAATTTGGTTTTGAAATTCTGGCGGGGCTGGCAATGGACTGGCTTGCGTGGACATGGAGGGCTCCTTCCAGTGGCTTCTTAAGAGAGACACTTATTGCCGCCAGGACGCGGAACTTACTGAATGAGCAGGTTTACTGAAGGCTTTTCAATCTTGGCAATTTTGGCAGTCATGGCAATTTTGGCAATTACTCCAGCCTTATCCTGCCTTATTTTGTTCGCCAAAGCAATTACGAAAACGATCATCTTGGCCGAGGAAAAAGTCCATTTCCATCCGGCCAACCCGGGACACTTGACAACCATGAGTAGCAAAGAAGTAAACCGATTCCAGTTTACAATCGCCATACCGCAGGTTTTCCGATCACGGCGATCACGTTGCGATCACGCGCGATCTCGGCGATTGTTGGACCACTTGACAACCATGAGTAGCAAAGAAGTAAACCGATTCCACTTTACAATCGCCATACCGCAGGTTTTCCGATCACGGCGATGATGTTGCAATCACGGCGACCACGCGCGTTTCCGTGGCCCCGAGCGAGGAACGAGTGAGTGGGCGTCGAACGGGGCCCGGGAATGCTTGCTCCGCCATCAAAAACCTTCAGGCCAGACTCGCCCGCCAGCATCCCCGGCGGACGCAGGCCAAAAAACGCAAGCGCACCAGGAAAAAACAAGCAGCCTGAAAGCCTGAACCACAAAGGACACAAAGGCGCCACAAAGAAAAAACAATTTAGCCGCAGGTTTACGCTGATCCACCCAGATAAACAATTTCTTTTTTCAGATCTGGCGTTCACCTGTCCCGGCTGGCCGGGGATCAGCGTTTACCTGTCCCGGCTTGCCGTGGATCTGTGGCAATTTTTTGTGCTTTTCTCCGTGCCTCCGTGGTGGGTTTTGCTTTTCCGATTTTCGCGCCTTGTCTCCAATTTTCGCGGCCTGCCAGAGTGGAGCGGGCCTTTAGTCGCCTTCCTCTTTCTCCTCTCCGCTTTGCGGCGCAATTTGTTTTGTCCAGGAGCACAGAGCCTGCACATCTGTAGCGCTGAGGCGAGCAGAGGGATGAACAAGCGCGTATTGGGAGATTGGCATCTCACGACCTTTGGCCTCTTCGCACATTTTGCCCGCCAGTTTCTGTCTCTTTTCACCGGTATACGCGCTCCAGTCAGATAGATTTAATGCCTCACGGCCATCATTCACATCGTGAGCAACCACCCACGAGGCCGGCGCCACAGTGCTGTACCACGGCCAGACAGTTCGGTTTGAATGACAGTCATTACATGACCGCTGCAATAAAGCAGATACGACCGGGGGCATTGGATGAACCGCTCCAATTTCGCGCGATGGGTCGATTGGAGGATTAGTTCTAAGCGGTTTGACAAGCTGGATTGTCAGGAAGAGCAAAACCAGGACGATAAATGACGCTTTCAACATCTTTCGCATGCGGACTCCCTCCTGGGGCCTGATCGTTTCTTCGCCTCTGGGGGTGACTTTGCTGTTGATAACGCGGCAAAGCGGAAAAAGTTTGTGAATCGGCGCAGCGGCAAACCAGTCGCTTCTAAGACACTTTCTTCCTCACTGCAGAGTCATCGAAAAACTGCAGCTTATCTTTTTCTATAGACTCCACCTGCTGGGGTTGCTGTGACGACGGTCACGGGATCATGTGAGCATCAGCGTTACCCCTGAACGTCAAGCAGTTTTTGCTTCGAATCTGCGCGCAGCGGTTGCCAGCGTCTCTATGAGCACAAGACCGGAACTTTCAAAGGGAGCTTCGCTAGCCGCTACAAACTTGATCGGCTTGTCTATTTTGAGAAGTTCAAGCGGGTGGGTGTGGCAATTGCTCGCGAGAAGCACTTAAAGCGGTGGACAAAGATAAAAAAGATTCGGTTGATTGTGAGCATGAACCCAACATGGAAGGACCTTACCGATGACTGGTTCCTCTAGTTGAAGGAGCAGAAGAAAAAGGCAAATGCATAGATCCTTCGACTCGCCCTCACTCGCTCCGCGTCGCTCATGCTTCGCTCAGGATGACAGGATGACAGACCTTGGGGGCATTCGTTTTATTCGCGTGGATTCGCGGCCAATTTCCTTGTCAATCCGCGTACATCCGCGTTCATCAGCGGTGGGAATTTGCTTTTCTCCGTGCCTCCGTGCCTCCGTGGTGGGTTTGCCTTCAATTCGGCTACCGGGGCTGCGTTAGAATATGCCGCCATGCTGCCCAGCCCCGTAACTGATCTCAAGGCATTTGTCCCCACCCGCGATCCCGAGCTTTCCAAAAAGTTCTACACCGATCTCGGCTTTACCGTTAACTGGAGCAATGACCAGATCGCCGAGCTTCAGATCGGTGCATTTCGCTTTCTGTTGCAGACCTTCTATGTCGCCGAGCACGCGGGCAACTTCATGATGACCCTCAATGTTGAAGACGCGGACCCCTGGTGGGAGCACATCCAGCATCAGGAGATGGCGAAGAAATATCCCGGCATCATGTGCAAGCCTCCGGCGATGCAGCCCTGGGGCATTCGCGTCCTCTACATCAGCGATCCCACCGGAGTTCTTTGGCACATCACGGACATGCGCAAATCGTAACAGGGGAATCTTTGTATTCCTTTGTGTCCTTTGTGGTTTACTTTTTT
>DASUBD010000066.1:0-7142 GCA_035763445.1 Candidatus Angelobacter sp. | reverse complement strand
TCGCGCGATGGAAACAGTCAAATCATTCCCGCTGGGTTCCCGCCGAACCAGCCTCACAGGGCTATTTAGCAGTATTTAGTGCCGGCAGCCCCATCGGACAAAACATATGAAAACACATGTACGCAGAGCTCTGCGGTGCTGCCTGTCGGCGGCTACCATGTCAACGGCTATCTTGCTGCCTGCCTGCGCGTTGTTGCTACCAACCCGAATGATGGCCCAATCGGGCATTACGGCGGGCAAGAGTGCGAAGAATGATGTTTCGCCCCCGCTTCGATCGCAACCGCGGGTCCACCCCCGCTTCGCTTCAGGTCAAGTCAAGAGAGGGCCCCGGCCGACGCTCCCTACACCCCCAGCCAGACCGGATCCGGTAGTGCAGAGTGCGCTGCTGACGCCATCGAAGATGCCGGCCACCGGCGCTAATTGGGAAGGGATCAACTTTGCCGCCAGCGGTGCTTCCACGCCAGATACCAATGGCGCTGTCGGGCCGAACCACTACATCCAGATCGTAAATTTCCACCTTCAGGTCTGGGACAAGAAAGGCTCATCCTTACTGGGACCAATTCCTATTGCGTCGCTCTGGTCGGGCTTTGGTGGCGCGTGCGAGCTGTACGGATCCGGGGATCCAGTTGTGCTCTACGACCGGCTCACCGACCGGTGGTTGGTCAGTGAAATCGGCGGAGCGCCTGTGCTGGGCCAACCTTTCTACCAGTGCATTGCTGTTTCCGCCACGCCTGATCCGCTCGGCGCCTGGAACCGGTACGCTTTCCAGATGCCGGGGAATGACTTCATCGATTACCCAAAGTTCGGGGTATGGCCTGATGGCTATTACATGACGGAGAATGAGTACAACAATGCCGCCACCAGCTATCTTGGGGCACGTGCATGGGTCTTCGATCGCGCCGCGATGATCGCGGGTCAACCGGCGGCCTTTCAGATGAGCCCGCTTATCAACGGCTCCTCCGCCGGCACCATGATGCCTGCTGATCTCGACGGTCGCACCCTACCGCCTGTGGGAGCGCCGCACTACATCCTCACGTTCAGTTCTCCCTTTCTTCTGTGGCAGTTTCACGTCGACTGGCAAAACCCGCTCAACAGCACACTCAACAGCACGGCCCTTCTTACCGCCGGTTTCGCCGCAAGCCCAACTTGCCTGAACCCTGGCTGCGTCCCGGAGAAGTCTCCCTCGCCGTCAAACATGCTCTCGGTAATCGGCGACCGGTTCATGTACCGGCTGGCCTACCGCAACTTTGGCGATCATGAATCGCTGGTCATTAGCCACGTGGTGCACGGCAATACCAGTCTTGGCATGCGCTGGTACGAGATTCGCAGTCCGGGCGCCGCTCCCTTCGTGTTTCAGCAGGGCACTTTTGCGCCCGACCTTAACCATCGGTGGATGGGAAGTATGGCGATGGATGGGAGCGGCAATATCGCGTTGGGGTATAGCGTCTCCAGCGATACCCTGTATCCTTCCATCCGCTACGCGGGACGGTTGGCCTCCGACCCGCCGGGAGAACTCACCCAGGGAGAGGCGTCCATCTTCGAAGGAGTCGGATATCAGGACACCACCTCAGGCAACTCGCCGCGCTGGGGTGACTACAGCAGCATGTCGATCGATCCGGCGGATGACTGCACCTTTTGGTATACGACCGAATACAACAGCAGCAACAAAGGCGGAAACTGGGCGACGCGCATTGCATCCTTCCGCTTCCCCGGATGCGGCGGTCCCGATTTGCCCCCGGTCGTCAGTATCACGTCCCCGGCCAACGGCAGCTTGCTGGAAGGCACGAGCACAATTAGTGGGACGGCTGCGGATGACGGCGCCATATCAAAGGTTGAAGTCGCCATCGACTCAGGCCCGTTCCAACTGGCTGCCGGGACCACCTCGTGGAGCTTTCCGCTCGACATGACCACCCTTCGCCCTGGCTACCACACGGTGAACGCGCGCGCGACCGATAATAAAGGTCAGATCGGGACCGCGGTGATCGCGGTATTTCCCAATCCACTTCCCCAGGGCGCAATCACTTTCCCGGTGCCCAATGTCTCGATCTTCGGAACGATCACTGTTGCAGGTACCGCACTGGCGACCAACAGCACCGTGGCCAAGGTCGAGGTATCGGCCTGTGGCCAGCCGTTCAGCCTGGCTTCCGGCACAACGTCCTGGAGCTTTGTCTGGGATACCACGCTCTGTGCGGACGGATCGGCGGTGATCTCCGCGCGCGTGACGGATGGCACGGGGAATTCGAGCGCTGTAAGCGAGTCCGTAGTTATAGCCAACAAAGATGCTCCGCCGTCCGTGGTAATTACTTCTATTAAGAAAAACAGCACCTTTCGTGCGGACTTTGGTGTTCAAGGCACTGCTGCGGATATCGATGGAAGCATAGCCAAAGTCGAAATCTCCGTCGATAACGGTCCATGGCAGTTATGTCAAAACACCACCTCATGGGCGTGTTCTGTTTCCACTGCCAACCTGACCAAGGGGAAGCACCTGCTAACGGCGCGAGCGACCGACAATATCGGCAAGGTCGGCTTCGACTCGTTTACATTCATGACTAAGTAACTTCCCACTGACTCGCCGGCACGGGCGAGTCAGTGGCAGAGCCCGGGATTGCGCCAAACCCAATATTCAAATCCGGATGTGACCAGGGTACTAACAAGACTTTCCGAGGGCTCCTTTGAGCGCTAAATCAGGCGATTCGCGCCCGCACCTTCTGAATCTGGGTGCAAGTACGGCGCCCAACATGGCGCAAATCTTTATAGACTTCCCGTTGGGCGTGCGGCTGCACGCCGCCACTAGTTTCCTCCTCTGGCCCGCCCAGGGCTGGTAAGAGACCATCAGGGGAGACAAATTCGAGCCCGTTAATTCTTCTGATGAGTGAGTCTCTTTCCGCGGGCGAGGTCGCAGGTTTTTGTGTTCACTGTTTCAAGTAACGAAGCGCAACACATCCTGATTTGAAAATCGTTGACTCAACAAGTTTCAGTTGTAATCTCTCATGCAGGCTAACACCCTCCAGCAACCGTCTTCCTTCTCCTGCAATAATTGGCCCAACGACGAACCGGTATTCATCTACCAGGCCAAGTTTGATCAGTTGGGAAGGAATATCTACACCGCCGACTAAAATATTTTTGCCTTGCACTTGTTTCAATTTAAGTATTTCGTCGCGGAGGTTCGCACGAACAATTCTGGTATTTGTGTCTTCAGTGCTGTCTAAGGATCGTGAAAAAACCACTTTGTTGATACGGACAAATGCTTGAGCAAAGTCGTTCTCTGCCTTTGTCATCGATTGGCTTTTTGCCACTTCCGGCCAAAAAGGAACCATCAACTCGTAGGTCTTACGCCCAAAGATTTGCAGGTCAACATCCCGCATGAGGTCCGTGAAGTATTCATGTGTTTCTTCATCAGCAACTTGTTTGGTGTGGTCGCAGCAGCCATCCAGGGTAATGTTGATTGCGAAGATCAGCTTCCTCATTTGTTGGTCCTGACCCCTTATTATGCAGCAGTGCTCATGAGAGTTTGAGGCCTGTGTGCCGGATTAAGCAGTTTTGCGTTTGTGGGGCAGCAGGCTTGAGATGGCGTCGCGCACGCGTTCGCCCCAGTTTGCGGTCAGAGACCATGGGCTGGGTTGACGGACCACGTGCAAAGTTCCTCGCTTGTCAAGGATTTCATAGTCAGTCCGGTCTTCCTCAGTCCGATTTCCAGGTGTGCGGAAGAAGCGGAGGCTCACTCGCGACTGGCCAATGAGAAGTTCGTGGACGGTGATTTCCGGGAGCCATTCCGGAAGATGTGGATCAAGCAGCAAGGTATTCAAAGGCGCGTATGGATAGATCCCCAGCAATGCCTGCAAGTGGGTAAACGGGGCTGAAGAAGACCACGCCTGCGGCCAGTTGGCTTTGGGATACAGGCCAGGGAAGGGATGTTGCTGATCACGCTGGTGCCCGGCAAAAACTTCCGGGAGCCGGTAGTAGTCGAAGAGGGCCGCAGCTTCAAACTGTGCGGCGGAGAGCTTGTGCATCAGGTGATGCAGGCCGTAGCGCGCAAAAGCGAGAGAGAAGATGGCATTCTCCACCGGCCAGACAGTACCGCGATGATAGGCGTAAGGGTTGAAGGCCGGGTGATCTGCGGAGAGCGTGCGCACGCCCCAACCCGAAAACATATCGGCCGCCATCAGGCGCTGGGCCATCCGTCCGGCCAAGGATGTGTCAACAATGCCGCTGGCCAGGCAATGGCCAGGATCGGACGCTATGGACTTGATCGGTTGCTTGCGAGAATCGAGGCCGAGAGCAAAATAGCCCTCTTCTTCCATCCAGAATGTTTCATTGAAACGCTTCTGCAAGTCCTGCGCTTGCAGCAGTAACTTTTTGGCTAGATCGAATTCATCCAGCCACCACAGGACTTCAGACAGGTGCATCTTGGATGCATAGATCAACGCCTGCATTTCGCAGGTGCCGAGCGGATCGGCAACCTGGGACCCGTCAGGATAGACTATTGCGTCGCCGGAATCTTTCCAGCCCTGGTTTTTCTCACCCTGAGTGGACCGGGTGAGGTATTCACAAAACCCATCGCCGTCGATGTCGCCGTAAGTGTCGGCCCAGTGCAGGCCTTTGAGCGCAGTATCAACCAGCGGACGGACCAGCTCTTTGGACCCGGTCCAGTGCCACAAGCCGGAAACCACCACACCGAAGTAGATGGCGCCAGTAACTCCGCCGTAGTAGCGCCCATGCGGATCAAAGTTGAGTACCGAGAGCGGATTGGTATGCAGCTCATGAACAATTTTGCCTGGCTGCTCGTCACGCCAGTCGTTTGTCCGGGTTCCTTGCCACAATGAGAGTTCTTGTGCTGTGCCGGTGAGCATTTCCGGGCTGAGCATCAAAGCTTGCCAGGAAGAAGCAAGAGCGTCACGGCCGAACAGGCCGACATACGTGGGCAGCCCAGCAGCAAGCGTCCAGGCGCCATGGCGGCGGTCAAGATCATAGAGCCGCAGCGCTGCCAGGTCGCGCCGGGACTGCTCCAGTGCCCCCACGACCACACCGGTGAGGGTTACGCTCTCCGGGCCTGAAAATGTTGTGCTGCGTTCGAGGAAATGTTCGCGTTTGTCGTCCCATGCACTCTGCCGCAAAAAATTGCAACCTGATTCAACCAGCAGCTCCTTTGCATCGATTTGGGGAAGCCACTTCAAACAGGCGCGCCATTTGGCGCCCGGAGCGAGATGCACCTGGAAAGAGATTTTTTTCTGCTTGTACTCGGGCGGTGATGATGCGGTGAGATGCAACCGAAGTCCGCGGTGCATGATGGCCGTGCCGCGATTGCCCTGGTGGTTATAGGCGTGGCTTACACGGTAGTCAAAGAGCAGCTCGGCTGCGTTCGCCGCCAGGCTCCGCCACTGCTGGCGCAAGCGGCCGTTTTGCATGCGCTTTTGGCCAGCCTCTTTGGGATCAGAAAAATCAGAGTCGATTTCAAGGTCAAGGCGAAATGAGGTTGCGATCTGGGTGAAATTGGTAAGTTCAACATCCTCATGAACTCCCCATGCAATCTGGCGTGAGAGGCGCAGCTCAATGCTCTGCTGGGCGGGGTCGCTCTCATCGAGGCCTGTATCTTTGACATTTGGCGGCGAAGCAATGTAGTAGCCCAGCCAGGAATGCTGCTGGATATTAGAGTTCGCACACATGAGTGGTGGCTTGCCGTTGATCAGCCAGCGATAACGGGAGAGCATCCGCGTCTGGTAGACCCACAGGCCGTGCTCATGGTGCTTGAAGATGAATCCATCAGGGCTGGTGGCCATGACGGTGCGTCCCTGGCTTGCATAGACCGTGGAGTTTCTGGGCCGAAGGCGGACCAGCCAGTTGTTGGGAGCATGAAAAGTACGCTCGGAGTCCGGCCGGGCACCATTCAAAGCGCCAAGGGAACGAGGTTTCCGATTTGCAGCGGTTGGTCTCATGCAGAAGATAACGGCAGCTCAGCTTCAGCACTGATCATGCTTGATTCGGAGGCCTATCTGAATGGATGAGCAGGCACGCACCGGCAGATGTCTGTTCAGGCGGCCAGGTTGATGAGCGGCAGTCCGGTTTCCTCATCCAGAGCGCGGGTGAGTTGGACCGGAAGCTCTGTAACCACCATCTCCAGGGTAGGCCAGACCTTTCCGCCGAGGAAGTGGCCACCCATGGCAGTCCCGTCTGATTTCCCGACTACCACGTGGGCATGCAGCAGGGGCTTTCCTTCTTTTTGCGCGATGTTACCGGCAAAGGAGAGCACCTCAACCTGCTCCTTGACCGGGATGTTCGTGTAATCCCTCTGCCGACGGTCAAAATATCCGAGCGTGACTTCACTGAAAGCGCCAATTGCGGTGAGTTGCGCGTTGCTGAAGCGGTTGGCCGTTGCGAATTCAACGAGCTTCTCCCGGACAGCATCGCCTTTATCGAAGATCAGGGCAAAGGTCCTAAGCCCGTTGTTTTCATAGAGCTGTTTTGATTTCACTGAGCATGCCTCCTGGGAAATTTCGTCTCCTCTCTAAGACGGGATGCAAAGAAATGTCGCGCTGGTTGCAGAGAGGAAGCGGTGACTGATGAAGGCGGAAGCGCGAGAAAGCGGTTTGGGTAAGGCTTGCACGGCTGCGGAATGAGGCCTTATGATGGAAAAGAACACTGGATGGCGCTATCGTCTAGGGGTTAGGACGTGAGATTCTCAATCTTAAAACCCGGGTTCGATTCCCGGTAGCGCTACCAAATCCCTCCTCTTATCACCTGATATTTCTACTACTTAGAACGTTCACCAAAAAGGCGAAAACTTTCATTTCTGTTCGTGCACATTCGTGGGGGCACACAGGGACGCAATTTGGGGGCACAGCGGAGCCCGCCAATTGCGTCTTCGCCTCGGAACAGCGCAAAGCAGGCGCACAGCCCTCCGTTCAAATCAACGCGTAAGGAGTTCATAAATAATTGGAACAGCTCTGGCAAATAGCGTTAAGATTTCAATTCACCAAAATGGCAATGGTTCTCTGTACCGGATGGGACAAGGGTCTCCTGGATACACGCACGCTCATTCTCCAATCGGAGGGGCACGAGGTGCATCAGGCCAGGACACAGAGCGAAGTTGTGTCTGCTTGCGCGCAGCACCAGTTCGATGTAGTGGTGGTTGGCCAGACCGTCTC
>DASUBD010000065.1:0-12527 GCA_035763445.1 Candidatus Angelobacter sp. | reverse complement strand
TACTGAGGGGCTTCCTGCTGCCACTGTTTCCGCGGCGGGCGCCTCGACTGCTGGCGAGCTGCTGCTGAAACTGATGGATGCTCCGTTGGCAGGTGCAACACCATTGAGCATGGCAATGGCCTGGACTGAAATCCCGCCGTTGAATGTAGTGGGTGAGATGGAGAGCGACTTGATGGACGGTGGTAACACCGTCAGTTGGGTTGATGCTGATCCGGAATTGAGCGAAGCCGTAATGGTCACCGGCGTTTGCGTTGTTACCTGTCCAGCTGTCATCTGGAACTGCATCCAAGCGGTGTTTCCTGGCATGGTGACTGTTGCCGGAACGGGGGCCGCGTTGGGATCCGAACTGGTCAAATTGATGACGGCTCCGCCGGATGGCGCTGCGGTGCTGAGCTGGATCTGGACCCATGTCGAGTTGCCGCTGTAGAGAGGATTGCTCGTGAAAGCCAGTGAGACTGGCGATGCCGGAGCCTGGCTCACGGTGAAGCTGCCGCTGGCAGACCATTTGGTCACTGCGGCCGTTGTTGGCGAGGCGTCGCCCTGATGCGAACGCACTCTCCAATATTTTGTTCCCGGTGTAAGAGAGAGCACAGTGCGGCTGGGATCGTTGAGCTGCGGATCGGATTCTTCAATGGTCTGAAAGCCGGAATCTTTTGCGATTTCAACTTCGTATCCGCTGGGCTGCGGATTAGGAACATCACTCCATGTCAGTGTGACCGGCAGCGTCAGCGTTCCCGCATTCGTGGGCGAGATGACGTTGGGAGGCGCTGGAAGAGGATTGTTGTAAGAGATTGAAAAGGTAATGACGTTCGACGGCGCGCTCAGCACGCCATTGGAATCCACCGCGAACACCCGGGCAAAGTAATTGCCTTCATTGGGAGTGGCAAAAGAATATGTTGGATCGGGAATGTTGTTCATCAAAAAGCTGGTTGAAACAGGAAAGTTCGGGTCCGTAGATGCCTGGAGCTCATAACTGGCAGCTCCCTGGACCGCGCTCCAGTTGAACGTCATGACTTCAAGCGGATGAAAAGTGGAATATCCCTTTGTGGGTCCAAGTGTCGGAGCGGCAAGAGCGCCTGCGCTCACTCCGCTTACGGTAAAGCTTCTTGCCGCTGACCATGCGCTTTGCACAAAGTTTCCGTTGACAGACTGCACCCGCCAGAAGTACGTCCCATTGCCCAATCCGCTTACCGTATCCTGCGTGGCGCCCATGGTTGAGTTGTTTGAGGTGATGATGGAGAAGGTGGAGGATGTACTGACCTGCCAGTTGTATGCGATGATCCCGCTCGGGTCTGTTACGGCTGACCAGGAAATGGTGAGTGGAGCGCTCAAGGTGGCTCCAGAAGCAGGTGAGAGCAGACTTGGCGCCGGCGGAGTTGCAGCCTTCGCCATGTGTGGCATGAACAGGAAAAAGCAGAAAGTAACGATCAATCCCAGGGTAGGGGACAGCTGTTTCTTCATTGGATTATCTCCGTGTTTTTGTCCAGGCGACGGATCATCGGCACGGGATAAAAATGATCAGCCGGGCCCGAGTAATAGCTGGCGAATTCAGTAGCGGTTGGAATCTTGATGCTCTGAACTTTCACCAACATGGGATGAGACACGGAGAATTGCGTTGTGGAACAGAACTGATGCACTCTGATGAAGCAAAGATTAAAAAGTCATTGAAAGTAGATTAAATTCTTTAATTTTATCGTTTTGCGATGCTCTGGGGTTTTCTGTTGCAGTGGCGGCTTTGGCGGTTGCTGATCAGTCAGCGTTGAAGTTGGTGATTGCTACCTGCTGCGCTCCGTTTGCTACACTCATAAAGTGATGGCAAAAATTTCATATTTTGAATGCTCCAAATGCGGCGAACACATCAGTCCTGATCAACCTCAAACAATCTGCCCTAAAGATGGCGGTTCGCTGTATGTCCGCATCGATCTTGCCGCGCTGAAAGGCAAGTTCACGCCAGATGTCCTGCGTGGACGCGTTGCCAGCATGTGGCGTTATCACGAGGTACTCCCTGGCGATCAGCCTGTTACTCTGGGTGAAGGCTTTACTCCCATGCTGCGAAGCCGGGAAAATGCGAATGTATTTATCAAAGACGAAGGCCTGAATCCTACCGGTTCTTTCAAAGCGCGCGGTCTCTGCGCGGCGGTGAGCATGGCCCGCCAGTATGGACTCAAAAAGCTGGCGGTTCCTTCCGCCGGAAATGCTGCCAGCGCACTTGCTGCCTACTCGGCGACTGCCGGCATTGAAGCCAACATCTTCATGCCCAAAGATGTTCCACTCGCCAACCTGGTGGAATGCAAATCGTATGGTGCCAAAGTAACCCTTGTGGATGGCCTCATCTCTGACTGCGCCCGCATGGTGAATGAGCGCAAGCAGGCCGAAGGATGGTTTGATATCTCTACCACCAAAGAGCCATTCCGCGTCGAAGGCAAAAAGACAATGGGGTATGAGGTGGCAGAGCAGCTCAACTGGGAACTGCCGGATGCGATCTTCTATCCCACTGGTGGTGGTGTGGGCCTCATTGGCATGTGGAAAGCGTTTGATGAGATGGAGCAACTGGGCTGGCTGAAGACAGGCAGCAAGCGGCCGAAAATGGTGGCAGTTCAGGCAGCAGGTTGTGCTCCAGTCGTCAAAGCGTGGAACGAGCACAAGCCCGTGGCGGAAGCGTGGCAAAATGCGCATACGCTCGCGGCCGGGCTACGCGTCCCCAAACCTTACGCCGACTACATTGTCCTGGATATCCTGCAGAAGAGTGGAGGCACGTCCGTAGCCGTGACCGACGAGCAGATTTTTGCCGCAGTCAGGGAATGGGCCAGCAAAGAAGGCGTATTCGCATCTCCTGAAGGCGCTGCATGCTTGCCGGCTTACCAGATGCTGCTGAAGCAGGGGTTCCTCAAACCCACAGACAAGGTCGTACTTTTTAATACCGGCTCCGGTCTTAAATATATTGATGTGATTGCCGATGCGCTCAAAATCAGCGCAGGACAGCCACAAAAAGAAAAAGTCGTGCCTGCGGCGAGGAACCTTGGAGGAATCATTCAGCCCAACTAGAGTTCTGGCGCCAAGCCTGAGCTTTTTCTGAAATCCCGAGCGCAGCGAGGAATTCTCTATAGTCTCCAACAATGCTTTAGCGCATATTCAACAGCGAAGGCACGCAGGCTGTTTATTGCTATAGTGATCCTTCTGCCGCTTCGCCGGATCGGGATTGAAAAGACAAATCATGCCAACTGATCGCCTTTACTATCACGATTCCTTCCTTTACGAATTCGACGCTCGCATAACTGAGTCTCTCCAGATGGATGGTCGCCATGTCATCGTCCTCGATCGAACCGCCTTTTATCCCACCAGCGGAGGGCAGGTGCACGATCTGGGAAAGCTCTCTTTCGACGGGCGCGAAGTGGCGGTGACCGATGTTGCCGACGACGAGGAGGGCCGCGTATTGCACTATGCGGCCGAGCCGATTGCGGTGGATACCGCAGTTCACGGCTTTATTAATAAATCCCGGCGGTTTGATCACGTCCAGCAGCACACCGGGCAGCACGTGCTCTCAGCCGCTTTCATTGAGCTGTTTAATATGCCTACAGTCAGCTTTCATATGGGAGCGGAAACCTGCACCATTGATCTCGAAACCGCCTCTCTATCACCGGCCCAGGCTGAAGAGGCGGAACGCCTGGCCAACCAGATCATCACGCAAGACCGTCCCGTAACCATTCGTTTTGTTCCGCTCGAAGAAGCGCGCCAGCTTGGGCTGCGCAAGTTGCCTCCGAAGCAGACGGGCAATCTTCGCCTGATTGACATTCAGAACTTTGATCTGTGTGCATGCGGCGGCACGCACGTCAATTCCACCGGCCAGATCGGTTGCATCCTCTTGCGCAAGGCAGAAAAGGTGAAGCAGGGAGTACGTGTGGAGTTCGTGTGCGGCCATCGCGCAATCGCTCTGGCGCGCAAGGATTACAGCACGCTTACTGAATCCGCGGCTCTCTTTTCTGCCCATATACATGAGCTGCCTCAGCAGATAAAGAAGGCCCTGGACGAGGCTAAAACTGCCGGCAAGGTTCAGCACAAGCTTCTGGAAGAGATCGCCGCACTTGAAGCTGAGCGCATGCTGGCGCAGACCAGTGGATCACCGAAGATTGTCTGTGCCGTGTTTCAGGATCGAGATGCTGTTTTCACCAAGCTGCTGGCACAGAAGCTGACATCGTCGCACCCGGAAGTAATTGCACTGCTCGCATCTCTGGCCGTACAGCCCACGCTGCTATTCGCGCAGAGCCCTGGCCGAAAATCCAATATGGGTCAGTTGCTCAAAGAGACTCTCAGCCAGTTGGGTGGACGCGGCGGCGGCTCGGCAGATATGGCGCAAGGCGGCTTTCCTGCAGGCACCATGGATTCTCAACAACTCACACGGTTGTTGCAGGAAGTGAGCGGCAGGATTTAGTCTGAGCGGCTATGCTGCCAATCTCCATACGGCTTAAATGCACTTTGACTGTTCTCCTTTTCCTGGCTGCTGCACAATCACCTGCACAGTCGCCCTTCGATTCGAAGAAAGCTCAGGATGAAGCCGTCAAATTTCTTTCTGAACTTGTCAAAATTGATACCAGCAATCCTCCCGGCAACGAGACTCGAGCAGCCCAATACATCAAGAGTGTTCTCAATTCCGAAGGCATTCCTGCGCAAATTTTTGAATCGGCTCCGGGACGCGGCAACCTGGTCGCGCGGCTCAAAGGGAGCGGCAAAAAGCGGCCCCTGCTGCTCATGGGACATCTGGACGTTGTTGGAGTTGAACGAGACAAATGGACGGTAGATCCCTTCGCCGCGGTCATCAAAGATGACTATCTGTACGGACGCGGTTCAATCGATGACAAGAGCATGGATGCCGCAAATCTGGAAGTCTTCCTGCTGTTGCATCGACTGAAGGTTCCTCTTGATCGAGATGTGATTCTACTCGCCGAAGCCGGGGAAGAGGGAGCTACCCAGTTCGGCATTGATTACATGATTGCCCATCATTGGGATGAAATTGCCTGCGAATACGCGTTCAATGAAGGCGGCGAGATTGCGGAGGAAAAAAACAAAATCCAGTATGTGGCCATTGCAACCACCGAAAAGGTTCCACGTGGCTTCAGCCTGGTTGCCCATGGTACCAGTGGACACGGATCTGTTCCGCGGCTTGATAATTCCATTGCACATCTAGCCGCAGCCGTCGACAAAGTAACTCACTGGGCTCCTCCCATGCGGCTGAATGAGACCACGCGCAAATTTTTCCAGATAGTCGCAACCATCAGTCCACCCGAAGAGGCGGCTCTGTACTCCCATGTGGAAGATCCCGCTGTCCAGGAGAAGATTCGCGCCGTAAATCCGGGCTACTATTCCATGCTGCGAACCTCTATTGTGCCCACAATCATCAAAGGAGGATTTCGTTCCAACGTAATCCCTGCTGAAGCTGAAGCTCGTTTTGATGTGCGCGCTCTTCCCGACGAGAATATGGATGCGCTCAAGGCTGAGTTGGTCCGCATCATCAGCGATCCTGCCATTACCATTGTGGATGCGGAGCACAGCAACTCACGCCCGGCGACGGCCCCGTCAAGTTTGAACACGGATGGCTTCCATGCCCTGGAGCATGCCGCAGACAAAATCTTTCCCCGAGCTCCTGTGCTCCCCATTATGCAGGTTGGCGCCACAGACTCGGCTCAAATGCGGGCCAAGGGAGTACAGGCTTACGACATCGGAACCGTGGTAGGCGCGGAAGATCTCAAGCGCATTCACGGCAACGATGAACGCTTGAACATCACCGGCTTCGGCAAATTTGTGGAATTCCTCTACATGGCGACCGCCGAGCTTGCGGCGAGCAAATAAGAAAATAACTTATTTGAGAAATAGTGCTGACCGGAAGCTTTACTTCATTAGGTATAGTTTCAATCGAACTATCAAGGTTAAGTTTGTGCTGCTGGCGTTCCATTTTGGGAATAATCTTTACATTTCCATTGCCTTGTGAGCTTGCGCTGTCCACTCCTGATGTTTAGACTAACCACACGACACGAAGAATTTTGTTATGCGGTGGGGCCGAAACGTTTAGTTCACTGAAGCACACTTAAAGCTTGAACAACGTTTGCGCGACGGCACTCTCCTGTTTTTAAAAATTGGTAACTGACGCAGGCACAGCGGACAAGATTCCACTGCCGAGCACGCGCAAAAACATAAAAACATCTGGCCTAACCGGGAATGACCGCATTTTGTTACTCAAGAAGCGGTTTGCCTGTTCCGTTTTTCGTAACCATTTGCCGGAGAGCTCCACGATTAATGATCCACTATAAGATGTGTCTCTCTTTTTGCCGGGCCATATTGGTCCGTTCCGGGTGGAGCTGCAGGTGAACCCAGTCCGTACCGCTCAGGCACTTCAACTTTCGGCTGCACAATCTGCTGTCTGGATAGCGCAGACGCTTGATCGTGAAAGCCCGGCTTTTAATATTGCCGAATACGTAGATATTCGTGGACCGCTTAATGCGCCCTTCTTTACGGCTGCGCTCAGGCAGGTTGTAAAGGAAAGTGATGCTTTGCGCCTGCGTATCATTTCGGGAAACGGAGGTCCTGAGCAGTACTTTGAAGACTATCCGTCATGGGAACCTGTCGTACTGGATTTCAGCTCACGCGCCGATTCCTTTTCTGCTGCCGAATCATGGATGCGTGAAGAGCTTTTGCGTCCTGTCCAACTGGAACGCGAGCCGGTCTTTTGCTACGCGCTGCTCCAGCTGGCGAAAGAACGTTTCCTCTGGTACGTGCGTTACCACCACATCGCGATGGATGGATTCGGCGGCGCGCTGATTGCAAGGCGCGTGGCGGAAATCTATTCCGGCCTGGTTCGCCAGAGTGAAATTGCGCCGGGCAACTTCTTGCCGCTCTCTGAACTGCTGGAGCACGAGTCAGAGTACCGCAGCAAACAACTTCACTCTGACAGGCAGTACTGGCTTGGCACGATGGGTAATCACCCAGAAGTAGCCACTCTCTCCGGCCATGCGCCTGCGCGGTCCCGCTCGTTCATTCGCCACAGCTCTTCAGTCCCTGCTTCGCTGCTTGAGTTACTTGCAGGCGTTGGCCACCAATGCGGCACAACTCTCGCTCAGGTTTTCGAAGCGGCAGCTGCTGTTTGTGTGCACCGGTTGACCGGCGCGGATGAGGTGGTGCTAGGCGCTGCGCTTACGACTCGCATTGGTCGCAAGATGCGTTCAATTCCAGCAATGGCATCGAACATTCTGCCTTTGCGGGTCAATTTCTCTGCGCGGATGACGTTTGATGATCTCCTGTGCCAGGTGGCAAAGCGCAAAGCGGAGATGCTCCGGCACCAGCGTTATCGCATGGAGGAGTTGCGCGCTGATCTGGGTCTGCAACCGGCTGATCCTGATCTGTATGGCACGCTGGTAAATGTGATGTCGTTTGAATACGACTTGCACTTTGGAGAATGCAGGTCCACGACTCACAATCTATCCAACGGCCCGGTGAACGATCTGTCCATCATTTTGTATGATCGGCAGGACGGTTCGCCATCACAGCTGGATTTTGATGCTAATCCTGCGCATTACACGCTGGATGAACTCATTTCACATCAACAAAGATTTGTTGCTCTTTTGGAACAGTTGGGCTCTGTTGATCGCCAGATCAGCGAATTCAGCCTAGTGACAGCAGCGGAAGAGCGCATGGTCATCGCTGATTTCAATAACACCGCGCATGATTTTCCTGAATTGACCCTGCCAGTCCTGATTGAATCTCAAGTGGCACGGGCGCCTCAAGCCACCGCCCTCATTGTTGGCGAAACGGCGCTCACGTATCAGGAACTGAACGCCCGAGCGAATCGATTGGCCCATTATCTCGTCAGCCTTGGGCTACGACCGGAATCGATCGTAGGAATCTGCCTTTCGCGTTCCGCTGAGATGCTGGTGGCGCTGCTTGCCATCCTGAAATCCGGAGCTGCATATCTCCCGCTCGATCCAGAATACCCGCCGGCACGGCTGGCCGCAGTTCTCGAGGATGCGCAGCCAGCCTGTGTTGTCACAACGTCCGAACTCTCAGCGTTCGTCCCGCAAAGCACAAAAGCTGTTCTCGTCGACAGCGCGGAAGTCAGCAGCACACTATCGAGCTTGCCGGCTAACAATCTTACCAATAAGGAGCGCTGTCCGCCGCTGCTTCCTCAACACCCCGCCTACCTTATCTATACGTCGGGCTCTACTGGCAAGCCAAAAGGAGTTGTCATCGAGCACCGCAGCGCCGCGGCGTTCATCTCCTGGTGTGGGAGCGTGTTCGCCGCTCATGAATGGGCAGGAGTGCTGGCGTCGACTTCGATTTGTTTTGATCTCTCCATCTTTGAGCTGTTTGCCACCTTGAGTCACGGCGGCACCGTGCTGCTGGCCGGCTCCATCATGGACCTGCCGCAGCTCCCTGCGCGAGACCGGGTGCGTTTGATCAACACGGTGCCATCGGCCGCGCCGCTGCTCGACGCCGGTAATTTGCCCCGTGAAGTTTGCACCGTAAATTTTGCAGGTGAAGCCTTACCAAGAGCGCTGGTAGACAATCTTTACTCTTGTGGCAACGTCGAACGCGTCCTGAATCTTTATGGGCCATCGGAATCGACAACGTACTCCACCTGGTGCATGTGTCGCAGGGAGGAGCACAGCGAACCGCCTATCGGCAATCCGATCTCGAATACTCGCGCCTATGTGCTGGATCAATATCTGCGGCCAGTTCCTGTCGGTGTTCGAGGCGAACTCTATTTGTCGGGCAGTGGCTTGGCCCGAGGTTACCTGAACCGCCCCGATTTGACTGCGGACCGCTTCATTCCCGATCCCTTTGCTGAAGGAGCAAGAATGTACCGCACCGGCGACCTTGCCCGCTGGCGATTAGATGGCTCCCTGGAATTTCTTGGCCGTATTGACCATCAGGTAAAGGTACGTGGTTTCCGTGTTGAGCCCGGCGAAATTGAAGGAATCATCAAAGAACATTCAGGGATAAAACAGGCTTTAGTCATCGCCCGAGATAGCGGCCATGGCAAGCAACTTGTGGCATACGTTGTTCCCGGCCAGGACAGCACAATTGCTCCGGATGATTTGCAGAACTGGCTTGCAGAACGTCTCCCGCGTCATATGGTGCCGTCTGCAGTTGTTTTTCTGTCCAGCCTGCCGCTTACACCCAACGGCAAAGTTGATCGGAGAGCTTTGCCTGCGCCGGAATGGCTCAGTCATAGTAATTCAGCGCCGCGTACACTGCAGGAAGAAGAGCTGGCGCGTTTCTTCTGTGAAGTGCTCTCCCGCGATTTTGTGGGCATTCACGATAATTTCTTTGATCTTGGCGGCCATTCCCTGATGGCGATGCAAGTGCTGGGTCGAGTTCGTTCCACCTTTGGTATCGATGTAGCTACCGGGGCATTCTTTGATGCGCCAACAGTGGCGGCTCTGGCAACCGAACTTAGTGCTCATTCGAGTCTGGAACCGCAGCCGCTGGTCCATGCGCGGCCGCTGCAAGTGCCTGCTTCTCACTCCCAGCAACGTCTTTGGTTTATCAACAAGCTGCAGGGCAGCACGCATTTTCATATACCCGAAGCCTTACGCTTGCGCGGATATTTGGATGCTGCTGCGTTGGAGCGTGCGATCAATGCGATCGCTGCGCGTCATGAGAGCCTGCGCACTTACTTCACAGAAATCGATGGCGAGCCGATTCAAACCATTTTGCCCGAATTGCCCGTACTGGTGTCCTCGCTGGATCTCACTACACTTGGCCATGCCGCCGTAAGGAAAGAATTGGCAAGCGCTATGCAAGCTGAGTGGGAGCTTCCTTTTGATCTTGGCCGCGGTCCGCTGTTTCGCGTTAACTTGCTGAAGATCTCAGATCAAGAACATATCCTGCTCGTCACTTTCCACCACATTGTTTTCGATGGATGGTCGCTGGAAATCTTCTACCGTGAGTTGGCCACTTTATACCTGTCTTTCAGGCAACATCAGGAACCCATGCTGCCGCCGTTGCCGGTTCAGTTCGCTGATTACGTGGTATCCCAAGATGAAATCAAACGGCGCAAGGACCTTGAGTATTGGACCAGGCAATTAGCCGATATCCCGGAACAACTCGAGCTGCCACGAGACAGGCCGCGACCGCTGAGGCAGACTTTTTCCGGTAGTGTTTTGCACGTTACGCTTTCCCAAAGCCATGAAGCTCAACTCAAGAGATTTGCTCAGGCCGTCGGTTGCACACCCTATATGGTGCTGCTTGCCGGATTGGGAATTCTGCTTTATCGCTATAGCGGCCAGAATGATCTCGTCATCGGTTCTCCAGTGGCAAACCGGCAGGATCCACGGCTTGAACAAGTCATCGGTTATTTTTCCAGCGCCGTAGTCATGCGATTGCAGATTGCGTCCAGGATGACGGTTTCTGACCTGCTCGACCAGGTCAGGACGACTTCGCTTAATGCTTATCGTCATCAGGATGTTCCTTTTGAGGAGCTCGCGACTGCAATTTCGTCCCATCGCAACCCCAATTACCCACCTGTCTTTCAAGTGTTGCTGGCGTTGCAGAATAATCCTGCCACTTCTCGCACTCTTGACGGACTCGATATTGAAGTGCTGGCAGACCCGGAGCCGCGTGCCCGCTTTGATCTGGAACTCTATGCCTGGCAGAGAGAGGAGGGCCTTGAGCTCTACTGGGTTTACAACCGTGACCTGTTCGAGTGCTGGCGCATCGAGCAGATGGCCATACATTACAACCGTCTGCTGCAATTAATGGTTGCTGGCGCTAATACACCATTGCATTTGTTGGAGATGATTTCTCCAGCGGAACGCCGGCAACTTGTTGCAGGTTGGAACCAGAGTGCGGTTGAGTATCCTCGCGAAGGTTTGATCCACAATTTGTTTGAGGAGCAGGCCGCAAACGCTCCTCATTTAATTGCTGCAGAAATCTCGAAAGAAAAGATCACTTACCGTGAGCTGAATCTTCGCGCTAATCAGATGGCCAATCATCTCGTTGAGCTTGGTGTCAGACCTGATGATCGGGTTGGCGTTTGCCTGGAACGTGGCTTCCATTTGCTGATTGCTCTACTGGGCATTTTGAAAGCAGGCGCGGCGTACATTCCGCTCGATCCGGCTTATCCCGACGATCGCCTCCGCTATATGTTGGAAGATTCCGAAGCACGGATCGTGATCAGCCATTCCTCCCTGCTGGGTGGGCTCCTGAAAGACAGAACCGTTCTTGCAATTGACGAGGAGTGGCCTCGAATTGCGCAGCACAGTACATCTCTTCCGCAGATAGACACCAGAGAACAAAATATTGCTTACGTTATATACACTTCGGGTTCCACAGGGCAGCCTAAAGGTGTCGCAGTTGAGCACAGGCAGGTGTGCAACCAACTTTTCTGGGCTGGAGCAGAGCTAGGGCTTGACGCCGATGATTGTGTACTGCAAAAGGCTTCCTTCAGCTTTGATGCTTCCATTCTGGAAATTTTCCTGCCTCTCTCTTATGGCGCCAGGATCGCCATTGCTGAACCCGGCGGCGAGCGGGATGTCGATTACTTGCTCCAGTTCGCCATCGAGAAGCGGGTTACTTATGTTGATCTCGCTCCTTCTCTGCTGGATGCCCTGCTCGACCATTTGCTGATCGGAGAATGGAAATCGCTTCGAATCATGAGCAGTGGCGCAGAGGCGCTCAAGCCTGAAACTGTCCGGCAGTTCTACAAAGTACTTGAAGCAGAGCTCTGGAATACCTATGGCCCAACGGAAACAACCGTACAGTCGACGTTTATCAGACTTACGGCAGATTCCCCAGTTGTCCCGATCGGGCGGCCTGTTGCCAATACCAGCCTGTACGTTCTGGATCGTCATCTTGAGCCTGTGCCTCTCGGAATTGCCGGCGAACTCTATATCTCCGGTGATGGAGTGGCGCGAGGCTATTGGAAACGCCCCGAGCTTACGGCAGAAAAATTCATTCCTGATCCATTTTCTTCTTCGCCCGCAGCGCGCATGTACAGGACCGGCGATCTTGTTCGCTGGTCGCCTGCTGGGAACCTGGAATTTTTGGGGCGGGCCGATCATCAGGTTAAAATTCGCGGGTTCCGCATCGAGCCAGGGGAAATTGAAACTGCTTTGCGGGCACATCCTCAGGTAAGCGACGCAATCGTCGCTCTTCATGAACGCGGTGCCGTCAAACAACTCTGCGCTTATGTGATCTCTGAAAGTAGGGGTTCCGCACTCGCTGAAGATCTTCACAAGCACCTCGGGAGCAGCCTTCCCGAATACATGATTCCTGCTGTCATCAGCGTTTTACACAGGTGGCCGTTAACGCCGGCCGGCAAAATCGATCGTCGAGCATTGCCGGCGCCAAATCAGGAGAACCATAAGCTACAGCTTCCGCGGACGGCAGAAGAAGAGGTGCTGTGTGCAATCTTTGCCGATGTCTTAGGTGTGGAGCAGGTCGGGATCAGGGATAGCTTTTTTGAACTGGGCGGGCATTCGCTGCTGGCGACACGGCTGGTGAGCCGAGTCAGGGCGGCGCTGGGGAAAGAGGTGTCG
>DASUBD010000064.1:0-7992 GCA_035763445.1 Candidatus Angelobacter sp. | reverse complement strand
CTGGCCCTGGATCATGCAAATTGGCCAGGATCGCGCTGGATATTACAGCTACACATGGCTGGAAAACCTGTTCCGGGCTGAAATGAGCAACACCCTGTTTCTGGTACCGGAGTGGCAACACCGCACGGTTGGAGACGACCTCTGGATGGCGGCCAAACACAATTACGGCGGTCGCGCGCGAATGACTATCGCTTACGTAGAGCCTTTCCGCTCAATGGTAAATGTGACCTACGAAGACCGCGAATCTGCTCTCAATGCCGGCTGGGCGCCGAATGGGAGCTGGAATTTTCACCTGATGCCCATCAGCAGTGAAGCTTCATCCACTCCCCTCACACGTCTGGTTATGCGCAGCGTTCTTCCGGAGAGAATGGGTCTGGTGGCGCGGGCCGCAACCCTCTTCTGGGACCCTGCACACTTTGTGATGGAAAGAAAGATGATGCTGACCATCAAGAAGCTGGCG
This sequence comes from Candidatus Angelobacter sp., assembly GCA_035763445.1. GTDB lineage: Bacteria > Acidobacteriota > Terriglobia > Terriglobales > Acidobacteriaceae > Angelobacter. The sequence goes on along the minus strand of DASUBD010000064.1, from coordinate 7,532 downwards.
GAACAAACTGCCGCAACCCCAGCGAGAGCTTCGGCTACCTTTGAACCACCAAATTCGAAGGTCGCAGGACTGTAGTCCGGGTGCCCAGAGGCCACGATGGAAGTTTCAGGAGGTTGAGCAAAGTCTTAAGCAATCTGGGATAGTAAAAAAATTGTGGAAGTTCTGTTCCGCACCTCTGCTCCCAGTGTCTTACTCAGCAGAATACATAAATACAAACTGCGCTCTGGCCGTCAGGATGGCACCTGACGGCCTTTTTTTTGGAGAGCAGTCTTTAGCTCTTGGCCATTAGGTCTTAGCGTTTTGTCTCACTGCTCTGAGCTGAATGGCCCTACTCTCTGATGAAGATGGTCTGGCCATATTCCCGATGTGGCAGCACGGACACAACGTGTCTGCGGCTCACGGATTTGGCTGATCAATTTCAATCTAAACTCTTTTAATTCAGCGGCTTAGAGTTTGGTCGCCGTGCTGCTCTTTCACCCGGCGTGGGAAAAGGAGATAGGACGATGCGGCGGCTCGTACTCCCGGTTAAAACTTCTGCGGTAACGGTGATCCTGCTGGCTGGAGCCATGTATATGGCTGCGGAAGCCAGAGAGGCAGTGATAAAACGCCAGGAACTTGAACTTGCGCGGCTTGAGGCTGGCGAAACCAGCAATAAAGGAATTGGGAATCCGACGCAACCGGCTGTTCCCTCCAATCCAACTCCCCCTTCACCTGGCGGCCCTCAGGCAGGCACTGTTCCAAATGTCGCGGCCAAGCCCAAAACATCTTCAACCCAAACGCATCAGGCAAACGAGGAACACAAGCGGCAGATCATCATCAGCATCGCAGACCGTCGCCTTGCGCTGCTTGAAGATGGAAAGCTGGTCAAGACCTATCCCATTGCTGTGGGGACGCAATCCACTCCCAGCCCTGACGGCGAGTTCACCATCATCAACCACGCCATCGATCCCGTGTATCACCACAAAGGCAAGGAGGTCCAGCCGGGTAAAGGCAATCCGCTGGGCAATCGCTGGATGGGGCTCAGCTTGAAAGGCTACGGCATCCACGGGACCAACGTGCCCAGTTCCGTCGGCAAAGCGGCGTCGCACGGATGCTTCCGCATGGCCCGGCTGGACGTGGAAAACCTCTACAGCCGGGTAAAGGTGGGAGACACAGTCATCATTCGCCGCGAACGCGACGCGCTGATCGCAAAGGTGTTCCCGCCTGCCCAGAGTACGCCTGCGACAGCCTCAACAGGAGATGTGCAAGTGGCATCGGCAGTGGCAGCACCGGTTGAGTCCACAAGCACAGCAGCTGCAGGCGGACAGCAATAACGCAGGCACTTGAGAGAACTCTATGAAGAGCAAAGCAACGAAAGCGGACGCAGAGCGGGTAAAAATAGACGCGTCTGCTAACCGGGTGAAACATGAAGAAGCACAAGACAAACTTGGCTCCAGTTCTCCGTCAGATTGCACAGGCAAAGAGCTGGGACACTTTCGCAGATGGTGGAGTGACTACCAGAAGAAAATGAAGTCCGCGTTTCAGGCAGTTCCCTTGGAGCTGCAAATGCAGGGTGAACATGAAGACTTTGAACAAAGTTGTCCGGTATCACCGCTGGTTGCGTGATATAGCCCTTCCACAGGAGAGAGCGAAAACCAACGCCTTCTCAACAGCAACGCAACCGGGCCGGACCACTGCTGGACGGCGGGTTCTTGCGGCCTGGCTGCCGCTCATCTTTGCAGCGCTCGCGGTGATGTGCGCGACCAAAGATGAACGGCACCAGAGCGAGCCAGGCGGCAAGCACCTTCCGGGCAGATGTTCCCCACAGCGACTGCGGCGCATGCAAGGGCCGTCTGTCGCGAGCCGGAGCAAGGACCGGGCACGCTGTCTCCGCCGAGACAGCGTGCCTTCTCCGGCTGCCTGAAGTAGACCCGAAGGTTCATGGTACGTTTCCCTGATTGCCAAAGCAGGCTTTTTTGAGTTCAATGAGAGCTACTTCGCGCTTCCAATTCATGCTCAAGACGGCATTCAAACAAGGTCTGCTCTTTGTGCTTTGCCTGATGCTGCCGCGGCTGGCTGCCGCACAGGCAATCCAGGTAATCCAGACGGACATTCCCCCATCGATGGCCGATGTAGCGCGCGACTTCGTACAACAGATTGTCTCCCGGGCCGGGCCGCTCTCCTCTGCCAGCGTGAGCTTCCAGAACATCTCTGTCCTGCCTACGGATTCGCAGGAAGCTGTGCAGAATGCCATTTTCACTGCGTTGCGCAATGCCGGTATTCGTCTGGAGAGTGCCACCACGGCCACGCGCGTGGACATCACGTTTTCTGAAGAGTGGCAGGGCTATCTCTGGATTGCATCGGTGCAGCAAAACGGCGGCAAGAAAGTCGTCATGAAAAAAGTGGCAAAGCCACCACAAACCGTCACTGCGCGCGCGCCCATGCTTACGGTCCGCAAAAATACTGTCTGGCAGCAGGAGTCGCCCATTCTCGATTTTTATGAGGATAATCACACGCTGGCGCTGTTGGAGCCTGACCAGATCGCGATTTATGCCAATGACTCGGGGCAATGGCGGTCGCGTTACATGCTGGGCATCACGCATGGGCAGCCTTGGCCTCGTGATCTTCGGGGCAGGCTGGTGGTCAGCGGCTCGCAGCTGACCGCGTTTCTGCCTGGCGTGCGATGCAATGGCAGTACCTCATCTCCCACGCTTGATTGCCGCGCTAGTGATGATCCATGGCGAGTAGACGAAGGCTCAGTAGTGGCTTTTTACAGTCCCCGCCGAAACTTCTTCACCGGATTGCTGGCCGGGCCAAGTGCAGGCGCCTCCGTGGTCCCGTTCTTTTCAGCCGCAGCCTGGCAAAATGGCGAGTCGCATCAATGGCTGTTCACAGGAACCGACGGGCGGACGCGTCTCTATCAATACGATCTCTCTGCTCCAGCGGCCATTTTCAACGGCTGGGGAAGCAATATTGCTGCCGTCCATTCAAGCTGCGGTTCAGGATGGCAGGCTTTAGTGAGTGCTCCCACTGATTCCGTGCGGCCGGACAGCATACAGGCTGTGGAAGTGCTGGGACGTGAAGCCTTGCCGGTAAGCGCTCCCATTGATTTGACGGGGCCGGTGCAAGCTCTCTGGACCTCCGGTAAGGACAGTGAAACCGTTAACGGCATCCTGCAGTCGCAGGGCACAGGAAATTATGAAGCTTTCACGCTCACGGTTAATTGCAGCCGCTAGCCTGCTGGTCGCCCTATGTGCGATCGCCAGCGCCAGCTCGCGTCCGCGCTACGGCGGGACCGTGCGCATTCTGCTGCACGAACGGTTCAATTCGCTCGACCCGCTCGGCGATGACGATCATCCTGCGGCGCGCGACCGCGTCTGTGCCTTATTGTTTGACACCCTCACTCAAATGGACGCGCAAGGTCGTGCTCACCCGCGGCTTGCTGCTTCGTGGCGGGCCGACTCTGGCAATCGTGTCTGGTACTTCAACCTGCGCCTGGCAAATTTTCAGGATGGAAGCGTTGTGACTGCGCCAGACGTTGTCGCCAGCCTTACCCACAGGAATGAAGGGTGGAGAGTAACCCCGGTTGACCAGCAGACCGTCAGAATTGAAGTGCCTGTTGGCATCCCGCATATGCCGGAGTTGCTGGCTCTCAGCCGTTTTTCCATCATCAAGCGAAGCAGCGATAATTCGCTGGTTGGCAGTGGACCCTATAAATTGAACGCGTGGCAGCCGGGCGAACGGGTCGCGCTTTCTGCCAATGATGATTACTGGGGCGGACGTCCTTACCCGGACAACATTGAATTTCAGCTCGGAGCTTCTCTGCGCGACCAGTTGCTGGAGCGGCAGCTTGGGCAATACTCTGCCGCTGACCTGGCTGTCGATCAACTGCGCCCGCTGGAGCAGGGCAATCAAAATGTTCAGCTCTCTCGCCCCAGCGATTTGCTCGTGCTGCTCTTTCTGCAACCGGACGCTCTCGCTTCGAGCGCCAGAGCCAGCAGAAAACCAGTTGATCCGCGTGTGCGCGAAGCACTCTCCAACGCGATCAATCGGAACGCCATCAATAACGTAATCCTGCAGAAGCGCGGAATTCCAGCATCCGGAATCCTTCCGCAGTGGCTCACTGGATATGAATTTCTCTTTCCCGGCGGGACCAACCTGGATCGCGCCAAAGAACTTCGCTCTGAAGCCGCGGGTCTGGTGATTATCAATCCCATTGCACTGGCCTATGATTTTTCTGATCCGGTGGCCAAGCTGGTGGCGGAACGCGTTGCCGTTGACGCACGCGAGGCGGGCATTGTGGTGCAACCCTATGGCGAACCGCACGTTGCCAACAAATCAGCCCGTGCTGGAATGAATGCGGATGCTGTGCTCCTGCGGCTTCCTCTGGAGTCAGTCCAGCCTGCTGTGGCTCTGGCGGCAGCCCTTGACGATATGGGCCTGGCAGATCCGACAACTGCTCCGCTCAATGCCGGACGCCTTGAAGATGTGTTTGAATTGGAGAATAAGAGTTTGGCCGATTTCCGCGTGATACCCGTCGCGCATGTGTCGGAGGCAGTGTGGCTCAATAACAACGTCCACAATTGGCTGCAGGGTCCTGCGGGAGATTGGAATCTGGACCAGCTCTGGACAGAAGGAGGAAGGTAAGCGTGTCGCTCAAGACCAAGCTGCTGTTGCTGATCACGCTGGGCATTGCCGGAAGCGTGGGCACAGTAGCGCTCCTGATTGAAGAGCGAGCGCATGAGGCTTTCCGCAACATTGAGCTTGAGCGCACGGCCACGCTGGTGGACCAGTTTCACCGCGAGTTCCAGCATGAAGGCAATGAGATCATCCACGGGGTGGAAAGCATTGCCAACTCGGACTCAATGCTGCGCACAGCCATGGAACTCAGTAACGGCGCGGACGTCGGGGCCTATGTCAACGAGGCGCAAAATTACGCTCAGGCGCAACGGCTGGACTTTGTTGATTTGATTGCTCCCGATGGCACGATTATCTCCTCAGCGCACTGGCCGGCCAGATTCGGATACAAGCAGCGCTGGTTTCTGGACCGTTCCGGCCCGCTTCCCCAGGAAGCATTTCTGCGTCATGTGGAAACAGCACAGGGGAACGTTTTGGGGCTGTTGTGCATTCGTCCCGTGAAGACGCACGGCGCAGACTACTACCTGATTGGCGGAAGGAAGCTTGATTCTGTGATCCAGACGCTTTCTCCTCCCGCGGGTCTGCGCGTCTCCATCTATAGCAGTCCCGAGCAGGGCCAGGGTGAGATTCTAGGTGCGGCCAAAGACTCTGTGCCGCTCGACAAGATCATGCCCTTGATTCAGGATGCCATGCAGCAGCGAGATGCCTCGAAGACCATTGATTGGGGCCCGGGCCTGCTGCAGGAAGAAATTGTGCATGCCATCGCATTACCTGGATTTTCACCGGATCGAGTGCCTGCGGTACTTCTGGTCGGCAACTCGCTGCAGGAAGAGCTCACGCTGGAAAAACGCATCCGCAACATCAGCCTGGTAATCGCCGGATTGGGCGTATTTCTTGGAGTGCTGATCAGCGGAATCATCACCACGCGCATGAGCCGTCCGATCCGTGATCTGGCGGACGCAGCCGCGGAAGTTGGCCACGGCAATTGGGGTGTGCGGGTTGAGCAATCGTCCAAAGATGAAGTTGGCCGGCTGGCGGCGGCCTTCAACCACATGACGGAAGAGTTGATGGCACAGCGTGAACGCCTGGTGCAGACGGAACGCGTAGCGGCATGGCGAGAACTGGCGAGGCGACTGGCCCATGAGCTCAAGAATCCGCTGTTTCCGCTGCAGATCACGGTTGAGAACTTGTTACGTGCGCGTGAGAACACGCCGGAACAATTTGACGAAGTATTCCGTGAGAGCACATCCACATTGCTGGCGGAAATCGCTAATCTGAAAACCATTGTTGGGCGCTTCAGTGACTTTTCCAAAATGCCGGCTCCACAGCTCCAATCGGTTGACATCAATGAGATTGTGCGCGCGGTGGTGCAGCTCTTTCAAGCGCAGCTCACGCAACGTGCCAGCAAGATTGAGCCTGACGTGCAGCTTGGTCAAGTGCCGCCTGTCAGTGCCGATCCGGTGTTGCTGCGTCGAGTGATTGAAAATCTGGTTTTGAATGCCATTGATGCCATGCCGGGCGGCGGCAAGCTCACCTTCCGTACCGCCAAGGACGATAAATTCGGCATTTTTGAACTCGCAGATACCGGCAAAGGCCTTACGCCGGAGGAATGCGAGCGTATCTTCACCCCTTATTACACAACCAAGCAGCATGGAACAGGGCTGGGACTGGCGATAGCGCAATCCGTTGTCATCGACCACCACGGCCGCATCACCGTAAGCAGCCGCAAGAACCAGGGAACGACTTTTCATGTGGAACTGCCGCTGGCGGATGGAATGGGTTTGGAGGAAAAAAAAACTAATGCTGCGGGTGCAACTAGCTAGTTTTTTTAACGTCCCGAGCGCAGCGAGGGATCCCTACAGCTACGATGAATTCGAGAGTATGAATTCCAAAACGCAAAATCCAGTCAGAAAGTTCCAACGCTGCTACTTCGTGTACATCGTTGCAAGCTTGCGCGGCACGTTGTACGTCGGATTGACGGATGATTTGAGAAAACGGATTCTTCAACATCGGGCTGGAACATTCGATGGATTTACGAAGAAATACAAGGTCAATCGTCTGATGTATTTTGAGACATACACCGATTCCAAATTTGCTGAGCGTAGGGAGCTTCAGCTAAAGAAATATCGGAGAGAGAAAAAGATCGCTTCGTTCAAAGGCAGTAATCCAGACTGGAAAGATCTATCCCGGGAAATCTTTGCAGTTTATAGGGATCCCTCGCTGCGCTCGGGATTTCAGAAAACAGAGTCACAGTAGCAACAGACCGCCTGAATCACATGAAGGCTAATTTGCTCATCATAGACGACGACGCCAACACCCTGGCCTCGCTCTCCCGTGCCTTCCGCCTGGCCGGGCATGAAGCCACCGTCTGTGACAGCCCGACCAGAGCGCTGGAGATGGCAAAGCAGGAAAAATTCGACCTGATTTTTTCTGATGTAGTCATGCCGGTGATGGACGGACTCAAGCTGCTGGAGGAGATGCGGGCCGCGGGCGTCACAACGCCGGTGGTGATGATGTCAGGCCAGGCGCATATTGAAATGGCAGTAAAAGCCACGCGGCTGGGCGCACTGGATTTTCTGGAAAAACCGCTCTCCACCGATAAGCTGCTGTTGACCGTTCAGAACGCTCTCCAGATGGAACGGCTCAAGCAGGAAAACCAGCAGCTCCGCCGGCAGCTTGGCGGCGATGGAATTGTCCACACGGGAGAAAAGATGCGTCGCCTGCTGGCGCAGGTGGAGCGCGTTGCCGCAAGTGAGAGCCGCGTCTGCATTCTGGGCGAGACCGGCACTGGCAAAGAGCTGATTGCCCGCACCATTCATGACAAGAGCCCTCGCCACGACGGACCGTATGTCACGCTGAACTGCGCGGCCGTTCCAGCGGAACTGATTGAATCAGAGTTGTTCGGCCATGAAAAA
>DASUBD010000063.1:0-6182 GCA_035763445.1 Candidatus Angelobacter sp. | reverse complement strand
GACAATGCCCGGCGAGTACAAATTGGCGGATCGAGCCTATGCGCGACTGCTCAAAGATCTGGCGCGCAAAGACTTTGCCGGGGCCTCGCCCGCGCTGCGACAGAACATCCTAAGCTTCTACAGCGATCTGAATCGTCCTTTTGAGACCAAGCGGCACAAAAACGATTGGAAGCGCGTTCTGGCGAACCTCAACGAACTCAAGCATCAGCCTCAGTCGGCCCAGGTCGTGGACGTGCAATGAATCCAGTGCGGAAAGGTAGGCTGGAAGCCGGGTAGTTCCCAGTGCTTCCAGCCTATCTTTCAAGTTGCTCTTGAGCGTTGCCGTGCGCAGCTCAAGGTTCCACAGAAAGAAACGGTACCGGCCCTGCGGAGTATTCGGCCGGTATCTGGTCTTTTTCCGGTGATGCACAGAAATCCTTCCACGATGGGAATAGCGACTGCCGTTCCTCAATAGTTTCTCGCGATGTTCCTTCGGGTGACGTGAGGAAAGCGAGGAACTTCTGCTGGATGTTGACTGAATTGTTGAATTCGTCCAGCCACAGGAACTGCCCTTCTTCATTGATTTCCAGAAACCACCACTGGCCCTTATCGTCGATAGCGAAGTCGATGCTGCCGAATGTGATGCCGGCTGCTTTCGCAAAAGCCAGGATAGCCTTTTCCACCTGCGGAGGTGTTTCAATGTATCTGACTTCCACCAGTCCCTGGCCGCAATCCTGCCGCCAATCGAGAGCGCCTTTGGGGTTGTGCAAGGAATACGAGTAAACGGTTGTGCCGAGAAGCACTGTCCGCACATCAAATTTCTTGACTACCATCTCCTGATAAATCGCCGGTGCATACGTGAGAACTTCATCAGACGGAAGTTGATCAAGCTTGATCTCGAATGTCTCAGTTACTGCAATGCCACCATTGTTTTTTTGCCAAACGTGCGGGAAGAATGCTTTACAGATGGTCCGGACTCCCTGCCTCTCTTCGAGGAAGGCCCGCACGGCGCCGGGAGAATTCGACATGATCGTTTCGGGGACGTTCATGCCTGCGGCTTTGGCCAGCACCAATTGCAGTGATTTGTTGTTAATGGCTCGTGACGCTGAATAGGGATTAATGACGCGAACGCCCAGGGCTTCAAACAGATACATCACTGACCAGGAAAACCAGCGATATTCGCCTTCTGCGAATTTGCGATCTGGTTCGGCGACATTTGGATTGGGCATTGGCTGATTGGGGCGCCGGATCCACACAACATCGCCGGGCTCCACTGTATAGGTCCCGAGCGTCAACCTGGTACTTCCATCAAACGTGATGGTTGCATGTTGTTCTGGATTCCAGCCCAGCCCGCTCCAGCATTCAACAGCGTAACCGGCCTTCTCCAGCGCCCACTTAAGTGGCGCTGTATGGTTGTCATTGGCGTACGCTAGTATGACGATTTTCATGAATCTGTTCCCCTTTGTGCAGTGGGATAAAGCAGGCGGCGGCAATGCGCCACCTGCTGCTGAAGTTGATTAACACTCGCCAATGGCTGTATCACCATTGAAGAAGTTGCCTTGAGGGTCAACGAGGCAGAGTGTATGTGTGCGAACAGTGAAGCCGCCAACTACCTGATCGACTTCTTCTGCTGTAAGTTCGCGCGCACCAATCCGGCTAAGAACACGATTATCCTGACTCATCATTTTTCCCCTTTCGCGATGGTTGAGAAATAACATCTACTAAAGCTTGGGATTTGGAGAACGCCGTAGCGCTTCCAGCTTCGTCAGCACTCGCCGCGGTCGCCATCAGCAAAATTACCGGCGAGCGCCGTACATTTGGTTTCAGTGTGTATGCCGCCGCTCACAGCCTGGATTTCCTTTTCAGTAAGGATGCGGGCCTGGATACGGGCAAGGACTCTGTTGTCCTGATTCATCATTCTTTCTCCTTTCAGTTGCGAACTCTGAATTGAGGTAAGAAGATTCCTTCCTCATATTGGGAGGGCCGGCAGCACCGCCCAAGGGTCAGCACTCGCCGGTGTCACCATCGGTAAGTTTCCCGGCAATAAAACTGCATTTCGTTTTGGTCTGTACACCGCCGCTCACTGCCTGAATTTCCTTTTCAGTCAGAATCCGTGCTTGTAAGCGGGCCAGCACTCTGTTGTCATGGTTCATTGTTCTTTCTCCTGTCAGGTGCGAACTCTGAGTTGAGGTAAGAAAACCTTCCCCATATTTGGGATTATCGGCAGCGCCGCCCAGGGTCAGCACTCACCGAGAGAAACGTCACCGTCTTTCGCGTTAGAAGCTCCGATAGTGCAAACAGTCTTCGTGCTGATTCCGCCGGTTACAACCTGCTTTTCGCTTTCAGTTAGCTCGCGAGCCTGCAACCGAGCCAACACTCTTGCTTCATGTTTCATAATTTCCTCCTTCAGGAAAAACTGGGGCCATTTCTGGCCCCGCAGCCACTAGCACTCGCCGGGATCGCCGTCGAGGAAAGAAGCGCCCAGAACTGTACACACGGTCGCAGTACGGATGCTTCCTCCAGTTACTACCTGCATCTCTTTCTCCGTCAGGTCCCGAGCCTGCATACGAGCCAACACTCTGTTGTCTTGATTCATGCTTTTCTCCTTTTTGGTGTTTGGGGCTGTGACCAGCCCTGAAGTAAAACGTGGAGCCAGTTAGGCCCCGCACTCGCCTACATCACCATCAGCGAAGGAAGCACCCAGAACGGTACACACGGTTTCCGTGTGGACAGTTCCTCCGGTTACGACGTTCATCTCTTTTTCCGTGAGATCCCGAGCCTGGATACGAGCCAATACTCTGTTGTCCTGATTCATTCGTTTTTCCTTTCTTGGATTTTGGGCCCATGATCGGCCCAAGCCTTTAAGTGCATTTCATGCTTACGTGGCTGCTTTAAACGAAATGCGAATCCGAATCACTATCGCTGCAGCCATCCCCATCTCCCGGGCCGGTGATGGTTCCGGTTGCCAGGACTGCGGTGCAAACGAGCGTTTTAAATGCGCCGCCGGATACCTGATCGAGCTCCTGCGTGGTAATGTCCCGCGCCCCTCTGCGCACGAGCACTCTGTCTTCCTTATCACTTGCCATTAGTTACTCCGGATCATTGGGATTTACTTCCATAAAGCCGATCAAATCTGAAATAAAGGTTTTCAATGGACCGGCAAACACTCGCCCGGACCTGTGTCTCCAGCAGTTTTGCCCCCGCTGAATGGAGCGGACAATGAAACCAGAGGAGCCTCACTACTCCATGTGTGCCCTGGCATAGGTTTCTCCTTTTCTTGTTTCCAGGTGATCGCCAGATGCGCCATTGCGATCAGGGCTGCTTTTTCTCTGAGTCACTTCCGTGAGACCTGCTCCTGTTAACGCAAGGACGCGGTCGGCAATCGCCACCGTATCCGGCCGGTGCGCGGCAAAGATTCGCGTTATGCGAAGCTCAGAAAACATGGCAGCAATCCGTTGTTCGGTTGGAACATCCAGATGGCTTGTGGCTTCATCAAGGATGAGAATGGATGGCTGCTGGTAAAGCGCGCGGGCGAGCAGAAGCCGCTGCTGCTGGCCTCCTGATAAAGCGCCTCCCATCTCACCGATGAGTGTTTCGTAACCCATCGGCATGGCCATGATCTCCTCATGCAGGCAGGCAAGCCGCGCACAGGCTTGCACTCGTTCGAGATCAGGGACATCTGAGGCAAAAGCTATATTTGAGTTGATGCTGCCGGCAAAAAGGGAATCGTCCTGTAGCACAAACCCCACCTTGCCCAGGACGGCTGCGCGGCTTGCACACACGGAATGACCATTGATGACAACATCACCTGCCTGTGGCTGGAGCAGGCCTGCCATTAACTTAAGCAATGTGGATTTGCCCGCGCCCGATGGCCCGGTGATTGCCACGCATTCTCCTGCGCGAATTTGCAAGTTAATGTCCTGGAGCAGCCAGGGATCACCTTCCGAGTAGCGGAAATTCAGGGATTTCACCTCGATGGCTATCGACTGAGGTTCGCTGGAAACCTCTCCAAGCTCCATCGCCTCGGGGCGCGCCAACACGATGTCAGCCAGCCGCTGCGCCTGGACAGAGAGCATGCGGAACTCATAGCCACGGTCAACCAGAGCGATCATTCGCGCCTTGAAGAGTTCCTGATAGGCCACAAAGGCAAAAAGCATGCCAGTGCTGAACGTGCCGCGCAAAACCAGGATCACCCCCAGCCAGACCACTGCCACCGATTGCAGGCCGAAGATCAAAGTGTTGGCGGCTTTAAAAAGGATGGAAATACGTTCGGCAGCCACCTGCGCATTGCTGGTATCGACCATCAAGTTCATCCAGCGGCTCTTGCGGCTGTCTTCACGGCCAAAAACCTTAATGGTGCGGATGCCACGAAGGGTCTCAAGAAAATAAGTTTGCTGCCGCGCGGAACTGATGATCTGCTCCTCCGTCCGGGTGCGCAAAGGACGGTACATGAGGTTGCGCACAGTGACATAAATAGCCACGCTCAGCGCCACCACAATGGCGAGCTTGATGCTGTAAATGAACATCACCACGAGAATGGAAACTGAGATGATTCCATCCAGCAAAGACTCGACAAAGTTGTTGGTGAGCGTCCGCTGGATGGATTCGGCGGCCTCAAAGCGCGAGAGCAGATCTCCGAAATAGCGCTTTTCAAAGAATGAAACCGGCAGGCGCACCAGGTGGGAAAAGATGTTGGCGTACCACTGCAGCTTGAGCGAGGTTCCGAAATAGAGAGTGACCCAGCTGCGAATGCCACCCACCGCCGACTGCAACACAATCAGCAGCATGAAGCCGAGCCCGAGGACGGTCAGCAGGCCGGGATTGTAGGCTGCCGCAACTTTGTCCACCGCAAGTTGCAGAAACAAAGGACTGACCACGGCCATGCCTTCCAGCAGAGCGGCCAGTACGAAAATCTGGATAAGCGCCCGTTTCAAACCCGAGACGTGTCCGGCGAGGTCGCGGAAGCGGAGCGGATGCGAGTCGTCATGGGCCCGGAATGCCGGAGTAGGCGTCAATTCCATAGCCACGCCGGTGAAGTGGCTGTCAGCTTGTGCGTAGCTCAGCTTGCGAAGCCCCATTGCCGGGTCGTGGATTACCAGCTGGCGGCTCGTCGCGCGCGCCAGCACCACGAAGTGCGTCATATCCCAGTGCAGAATGCAGGGAGCGTTGAGGTATGGCAGGTCTTCCATCTCAATACGAAGCGGCCGGCAGGAGAACTCCATCTGTCCGGCGAACCGCACCAGGTGGGCGAGGGTTGCGCCCCTCATGGAAATGGAGAAGCGCTGACGGAGTGATTGCAGATCAGTCTTAAAACCATGATAGGCAGCAATCATGGCAAGACACGCGAGCCCGCACTCAGCGGCCTCCGTCTGGAAGATCACCGGGAGAGTGGTTTGGCGAGGCAATCTGAATTTTTTAAATTGCATCAGAAATTGAAATCTTCACCGTGCCACAGAGCCGATCAGCCAATCGATCAACGGCCTGCGCTTTAATGGGAACTCAGCTTCAAATTTCGCGCCCTGCTGCAATTGTGCTGGACCCGGCAGAGGGTTAAACGGCGTTACGGCTACGCTGACTCTGAAAGTTGCTTCCAAAACAGCGGAGCCTGCTGATGTGGAATTCTGCGCACGCTCCCGTATTGGTTCCACGCTGGTCACAGTACCGCGATGAAAGCTGGAGGATCCGCAGTGCTGACATCGAACAGGCACAAGTAAACCCGGCCGGATATTCAAAGCCAGTGATTCAGGAACATCGAAGACAGCTTCCGTCTGCGCTGGGCCGTTACTGCCCGGCGCCACAAAAGGCCGAGTCAGTGAAGTCGAGATAGCCATTCGCGGTTCAACATGTGCCAGCAGCAAGAACCCCAGGTCTGCCGCGGCCAGAGAAGCAATCAAAAGGAGGAAAAAGGCGAAAGAGAACGGCCGGATGAACAAAGCTTCACCCTGAATCTTCTGACACGCCGCCAGAGCCTCAGCACGAAAGAGAGGCAAAGACTGGGGAGACCCCGCATTTCTGGTAGCGGCTTCCATGATCTGAATGCTGACTGTTCGTGCAAGCAGCAGTAACATGCTACGCCTGTGATCTTTTGTTCAAGATGAGAAATCTGAGAATGGTCTAAAAATCACGCTACATAGTTCCATTTTGGTACGACACTGCAGCACAGAAGGTGCATGAAACAAGCAGTAAGGGATCAGGAGCACAAA
>DASUBD010000062.1:0-4209 GCA_035763445.1 Candidatus Angelobacter sp. | reverse complement strand
CGCCGACGTCGCTGGTCATCGTCCCATGGAAGAGCTCGGAAGTCGGTCGCGCGACTGGCATCTCGCCGATGCTCGATGACTCCAGGCAGCCCGTAGACAAGGAAGTGTTCATGCGGGAGCTTCAATACTACGAGATCAGGTCGGAAAAGAAGCCGTGAGCCGACCGCGCATTACCTAAAGGGAGTTTTGGGAGCATCGAGAGGCTAGTCACGGTAACTTGCCTAGAGATCTTCCTTGCATTCAAACAGAGATTCCTTAGGCAAAGTCTATTCCTGTCCCATCCTGCGCCGCCGATCTACTTACACCGACTATAAAATTAATTCTCGGGTGTCTATTTCCGCTCGCCATCGCCCAGCGGCGCTCATTTCTGAAACGTTCGGCCATATCAAAGCTCCCTTCTGCTGACATTCTCTATCTTGTTGATCGCATTTATGGCTACCGAGTTGAGAGCTTATTTCGCGGTGAAAGGCTGGCCACGCTCTCTCGCATTCGAGTGCTCCTTGGTAATGGAGTTGTTTCGTGTTGCGACAGGACTTCCTAAAGACTAGCTCTCCATTGTCCTTCTAGACAAAGCCAGCGTTGATTTCTATTGCGGCCTACCGTAACCAGGAGCGGAGGTATTGCGACCCAAGTACGAGGGGCTTTAGTACCCGTGTACTGTTGTTGCCAACGGCAGTCTGCTCAATACTCACTCAACGCCGGACTGCTGCCCCAGGAACGTCGTAGGAATTTATACAAAGATGAAAACTGCGCCGCATTTATCCATTGTGAACTGCGAGCGCACAGGAGGAAATGATGACCTTTACGGAGCTGCTGAGAAACGTAGGCGTATTTGGCGCCGCCGTAATCTGTTGCCTTATCGCGCTGTCTTTCTTTTCGGTGGCAGTGATGGTTAACAAGTACCGCCATTTCCGCGCGGCCTCGCGAGAGTCACAGATGTTCAAGGAAATGTTCACCAAGTTCCTCCATGGGGGAGAAGTCAAGGAACTGATTGAAGCGGTGGAGCTGCACCAGAAATCGCACCTGGCACAGGTGGTCTCAGCCGGCATTCTTGAGTATGAAGGCGTGCGCAAGTCCGGAGGCGATCTGTCGGCTTCACACGAGCTGGTCACGGACGCCCTCAGAGACTCCATGTCAGAGACGCTGATCCAGTTGAAACAGGGGCTTGGGTTCCTGGCGACGATCGGCTCTACAGCCCCGTTCGTGGGCCTCTTCGGTACCGTAGCTGGAATTATCAACGCTTTTCGGAACATTGCTGCCACGGGATCAGGTGGTATGTCCGTGGTTTCGGGTGGCATTGCTGAGGCCCTGGTTACGACAGCGCTCGGCATCTTCGTTGCGATTCCTGCCGTCGCCGGCTTCAACTACTTCACCGGGAAGGTCGAAATTTTCCATATCGAGATGAATCGGGCTTCAACAAAACTGATGAACCGGCTATTCAAGGCGCCACAGATCGAGGAGCGGCAGGGCAAGATTTCAGTGGACGCGGAGGAGAACTCGTATGCGGCTCGGTGAAGGAGCCAAAATGCAGGCGTCCATCAACGTCACGCCACTGGTGGATGTGGTGCTGGTGCTGCTGATCATCTTCATGGTGATGGCGCCGCAGATGCGTAAAGGGCCGGAGGTCCGTTTGCCAAAAACGGAAAAGCCGACCCAGCAGGGCGACGAGAGAGGCCGAATCCTGGTCTCCATCGACGGGGCCGGTGGGCTTTGGATTAACGATAAGCAGGTTGCAGCCGACCAATTCGGCGATGCCCTTCACGCTGCGGTGGCTGCGGAGACTGATCCCAGGGTCGTGATCAGGGGCGATGCAAAGCTTAACTTCCGCCAGGTCCGAGAGGCCATGCAGGCGATCGAGCAAGCCGGTTTCCACGGAGTGGGGCTGATCGCCAAAGGCCGCAACACAGGCGCGCAGGGAGAATGAGGTAATGGAGTTCAACAGAGGAGATTCCGGATCAAATCTGCAGTCTGAGATCAACATTACGCCGCTCGTCGACGTAGTGCTCGTGCTGCTGATCATTTTTATGGTCGTGGTTCCGCTGCTCATGCAGGGCTATGACGTGAACATCCCTAAGACCTCAACCAACGCGGCACCCGCCCAGTCACAGGAATCGCGGCTGGTCCTGATCATTTCACCCGCGGCTTGCCGCATTGGTTCCTCGACAGGTGAAGGACTTCCGGCCGACTGTAACGTGATGCTGGGAGATCAAAAGATTGCTGCGACTGAATTGCCGGCGCGGGTGGAACAGATCCTGGGCAGCAGGCCCGCAGAGAAGCGCGTTCTGTTTCTGGCTGCCGACGACCGCATGAATTACGAGGGCGTTCTACGCATTCTCGATCTTGCGAAATCCAGCGTCGACGATTTGAAGGTCGAATTTATTACGGCCAATTGAGGTGGCTGCTTTGGTGACAACCATGGAATCCAGCAGGAGCATGTTCACAGAATCCGGGGCACTGTCCCGGCGCAGCATGATGGAGAGCCTTGTGCTCCATGCCATTCTGCTGGCCTTGCTGATGGTACTGGGGGCGACAGTGCTGGTTCACAATGGCGCGCCCCGCACGAAAAAAGAGATTGACCTCGTCTTCTATCGTCCAACAGCGGTTCCAGTCCCGGCAACCACGGTCCCGCCTCCTCCGTCAAAGGCGGGAACCGGGGAACCCAGGCCGAAGCCTTCAGAAGCTGCAAAAGGGCCTGGGAAGCCGGAACTTCCAGCAGGTCCGGAAAAGGGCTTTTCCGCAGACGTAAAACCGCCTCAGCCAGACGTGGGTAAGGCGGGCATTCTGGCATTCAAGGACCAGTTCGCGAGCCTGTCCCAGGATCAGGTAGCGCCGCGTCTCGGAACCAGTGCGCATTATGCTGCCGCCGACGAAGTAGGCCAGGCATCATCACACTCCATGTTGACGAGCAATATGCCGGGATCAAGTGGTGGCATCGACGCCGGATCGCTGAGCCGCAATGTGGGAGGTGGTGGCGGCAGAGGCGGTGGCGGTGGCGGCAACGGCGGAATGCCGGGCGTCAAAGTGGTCCGCGCGACCAGCTCGATCGCCTCAATCGGAGGCGGCGGCGACCGGCCCAAGGCGCGCAGCGGACTGGGGGCTTCCCGCACCGACGAAGAAATACAGATCGTGTTCGATCGTTACAAATCGGCTTTCTACCGGGATTACAACCGGGCACTCCGCAGCAATCCAACCTTGCAAGGCAAGATGGTGCTGCGTCTGACGATCGAGCCGGATGGCTCCGTGTCAATGTGCCAGCTGCAATCGACTGATATGGATGCGCCGGATCTCGCTACTCAGGTAGTAAACCGCGTCAAGACGATCAATTTCGGCCCGAAGGATGGTGTGCAGGCCGTGACAATCGTGTACCCAATAGACTTCCTGCCGGCGACGTGAAGCCGTCGGCGTCGGCGCAACGAAACGGCACGGATAGATGGCGTTTTAAAGAAGCTGCAATTCTGATCAGTTGACCCTCTGACCCTCGAAGAGAGTTTGATAAAGGCAAAACCATCGATAGATGGCGACGCAAAGTCACCGGTCTAACGGGCCGCGAGGCCCCACGACGGCGGGACCGCCGAAATTCAGTCCATAGCGTGGCTGCGTCGGTCCCGAAATGAATTGGTGAGTGGAGCGAGGGAGTAGATGACTTCTAGTAGCACAATTTATGTGAGTGCAGGCTACAGCAGAATCGCAATCCTTCTCGACAAGCTACGCCTTGCTCTTCGCTTCCGCGTGCGAGTTCCCAGGAACTGGGTACTAGTTGTTTTCGGCGTCGTCGTTCTGATGATGGGAGCGAATTCTGCGTTCGCCCAGGTGCAGACGTGCGCCATTATCACCGGCGGCGATGCCGGTCAGGGGCGTGGCGTTAGTCCCACCTATCTCGGTAATCAAGATGGACGCGCGAATGAGGGTTGTACCATTTTGATCACGCTCAATGCAGATGGGTCTATCGCAACAACTTTCCCTAATCCCGCCCCTTCTTACGATAACGGCCTCGACGACAACCTGATTGGTGTCGTGAACAACACGAGTAAAACGATCACGGCCTTGCAGCTCACCAGCTCAACAATTGATATTTTTGGTCTTGAGGACGATGGAGTTTGTGGCCTGCCGGGATGGACTTTTAGTCCGGTTGGGCCGAACCCCAATTGCGCAATCGCAACGGACCCGCACGGTTATGGTCCCGCGGGAATTAACTTCACAATCTTTAAC
>DASUBD010000061.1:0-4729 GCA_035763445.1 Candidatus Angelobacter sp. | reverse complement strand
GGAACAGCCGGATTCAGAAAGACATTGTGCAGCTCATGGCTTTCCTGGAACAAAGCGGTCAATTGATCGAGTTCCTGGATGGTTTTTTCCGCATCCATTTTGCGCTCTGCAGCGACTTCGGCGAAGGCACGGGCATATCGGCCCGCAATGGCGGCCACTTAGTTTCCGTCCTTTCTCAACTGGCTGGTAAAGTCACGCACCAGGGACTGGTCAGTGTCTTTGCTCACCTTGATGCGCTTTTCCGCTAATTGAATGGCCAGTTCGCCGGCGTATGCCTTAAGTTCGCGCCGCGCCGCGCCGGCTGCCGCGGCTATCTCCTGTTCTGCGCTTGTGACAATTCGTTTACGTTCCTGCTCCACTTCCGCCTGGATTCTTTTTTCTTCCACTTGCGCGGTTTCATCCCCCTGGCGGCGCATCTCCGCGATTTCTGAGTCCATGCGGGAAAGCCTGCCTTCCACTTCGGTAAGACGCCGCCGTGCCTCTTCGCTGGTCTTGCGCGCGTCTTCAATCCTTTTTTGGATGGACTCGTCGCGCGATTTGAAAGTGCCGGGAGCCACTTTCTTAGCCACCCATGCCAGGAACGCGACGATAATGGCAAAGTTCAGGAGCACGCTGAGCCAATACGCCTGCGTGTTGCTCAACCCTGTCTTTCGCGCAATCCAATGAACAGAGGGAGCATTCTTGATCTGCTCCGCTTCGCCATGTTCTTTGGACTCTGCCTGTTCCGGGTTCTTTTCAGCAGGCCTCGGTTGGGCCGCGCCTGCGTCATTTTTAGGCGGCTCCTGAACCCATATGCCATGTGCAGTAACAGTACATGCAAACAGGAGCGCGAGAAATGCGATGGCGAGAACATTACGGCGTTGCGCTCTCATCATTGCCCTCCAACAGCAGTGGCTGGCCGCAAAACAGATTGGACAATCTGATCAGCCAGCGTTTCCGCCTGCTTTTGTAACCCGGCCTTTGCCGCAGCTATGTCTTGATCGAGGGTAGCCCGGGCATCCTTAATCATTTTTTCTGCTTGCCTGCGCGCTTCCGCAAGAGCATCTGAACGCTGCTCGATCATCCGGTTGCGAGCGCTTTCCTGCGCGGCATAGATCTGGGCGCGCGCCTCACGCAGCTTCTTTTCGTACTCAGCCGTTCTCTCCTCGGCAGACGCTATGGCCGCTTTGGCCTGCTCAACCGCACCTTCTGTGCGCGCGTGCCGCTCCGCAAGGATCTTCTTGAGTTTGTTGTAAACCAATACCCGATACGCTCCCCACACCACCAGCAAGCAGATGATGGTGGGGATAGAGAAAAGCAGTAATTCGCCTACTTGCCTGAATATTCCCATGCGTCAATAAATCTATCTTTATTAAATTGTTGTAATTAGGAGCGGATCGGGGGCGATCATCAAACTCTTTACGTTATCACTCGCTTCGCGAGAGTGTCAACCGCGCCCAGGTGGGCTGCTCGCATTTGCGGCGAGGCCCGTTGGCGTCTGATGCCAACTATAAGCACCGCGTTACCCTCCCCCGAACAATAAGCGCAACTCAAGCTTTGCCCTTGCGCCGAAGCGCGATTTTGCATGCTGGTTCTAAGTGCAAAATAAACCCGGAATCACTTGACTTAAGGAGGGGGTGGCCTACAATAGAAATATCACCTCCGATCCGATTCAGGATCGAATGGGCTTGTGGCCAAGGAAACCGTCACCGCTTCTTGGTCTCAGGCCCATTTAAATTTTCAAGAACATTACCTGGCTTTTCTCCCTGGCTCCGTGGCTTCGTGGCAGGTTTTGGTCTTCACCACGTAAGCATCCAGCACTCGAGCCAGCGATTCCGGCGCGTCCACTTCCATCTGCACTGTGCTGTCACGATAAACCCGCTTTGCCACGTGGGCGCGCGCTTCAATCTGGGCCAGCAATTTACCTTCGCTTTGGGGAATGCGAATGCGCAGGTGCCGCAGCGCATCGATACTTAAACGTGAGTCGATGGCTTCCCGCAACTGATCAAGCCCCAGATTGCGAGCTGCTGAAATGTAAACCACTGAACTGCTGCTGGCGAGGGCCTTGCGCTGCATTTCCGGCAGCAGATCAATCTTGTTCATCGCCCGGATCTGCGGCGTCCCCTGCACCTCAAGTTCCTTGAGCACCTTTTCCACCTGCTGCTGTTGCTCCTGGGCGGTGGGACTGGTCACATCAGAAACATGCAGCAGCAAAGCCGCGCGCTGTACTTCTTCCAGCGTGGCGCGAAACGCCGTCACAAGCGTGGTGGGCAGGTTACGAATGAACCCGACTGTGTCAGAGAGAAGGACCTTCCTCTTGCTGGGGAGCGTAATGGAGCGAATCGTCGGGTCCAGCGTAGCGAACATTTTTGACGAAGAAAGCACGCCAGCCTCAGTAAGCGCGTTGAACAGAGTCGACTTGCCTGCGTTGGTGTAGCCGACGAGAGCGATAGTGGGAAGCGGAACGGATTCGCGTCTCTGGCGCTGCTGCGCACGCACGCACCGAACCTCTTCCACCTGCTGCTTGATGTGCCGGATCCGGCGATAGATTTTTCGCCGGTCCGTTTCCAGTTGCGTTTCACCGGGACCACGGGTGCCGATGCCGCCGCCCAACTGCGACATCTCTATGCCTCGCCCCGCGAGCCGCGGCAGCAGATATTCAAGCTGTGCCAGTTCCACCTGCAACTGGCCTTCACGGCTGCGTGCATGACGGGCAAAGATGTCCAGGATAAGCTGAGTGCGATCAATCACACGCGCGTTGACTTCCTGTTCGATGTTGCGCTGCTGCGATGGTGAAAGCTCATGGTCCAACAGCACCAGGTCAGCGCCGGTTGAAGCCACTGCTCCTGCTATCTCCTGCAGTTTGCCGGTGCCGATGAGCGTGGCTGGATCAGGACGATCGCGCCGCTGAATGAACTCTCCGGCAATCTCCGCGCCGGCAGAGGTGGCGAGTTCGCGGAACTCCGCCAGTGATTCTTCAGTTGTAGCCGGAGGAATCCCTGCATTGTCCGGTTGGCGAACGGCCTCGCGCGCCATGACTGCGCTGGGAGGCAGTTCCAGATCGCGGTCTGCACGAGAGCGGTGGCGGAACTCTACCGCAACCAGAAAAGCCCTCTCCGGCCTGTCACGGCCGGTGACGATCCCGGCCGATTCGCGACGGCGGGAATACTTCCCAGGAATAACTAGCCCTCCACTTTGGCCGACGTGCTTTCGACCTCAGCGCCCGAGGAGTGACTGCCGCGGCCCTCGCCATGGTAGCTGCCTTTCGACATCACTACCGTAGAAATGGCGTGCTTGAAGATGAGCTGTTCCTGATTATTGGTTTCCAGGACCACTGAATACTTGTCAAACGACCGGATTCGGCCCGTAAGTTTGACCCCGCTGAGCAGATAAATGGTCACCTGCGTCTTGTCCTTGCGCGCGGTGTTCAAAAACGAGTCTTGAATATTCTGTGCCGGCTTGTTTTCCATCTGCCGATCTCTCCTATGGAACTCTTATCCTTTAATGCCCAGGGACCCAGGTGACTGCACAAAAACTGCCTTGTAATTGTAGCCTTTTCAGAGGCTTCGCGGCAAAACCACGGATTCTTAAGCTGATGCTAAAATTCGTTACAGGACAGCGCACAATTGAAAACAACAGGTTCAAAAACAGTGCTGGAAGTCCCCATGTTGGACCTTTCCCGCCAGTACAATTCGCTTCGCCAGGAGATGCTTGCTGCCGTTTCCCGGATCTGCGATTCGCAAAGATACATTCTGGGAGAAGAAACAGTAGCTTTCGAGCGAGAATTTGCCGCTCTTTGCACGGCCAGCGAGGCCGTGGGATGCGCCTCAGGAACTGATGCTCTATGGCTGGGTCTGGTGGCAGCGGGCGTGAAACCTGGCGATTCAGTGATTACCACTCCGTTCAGCTTCTTTGCCACTGCCAGTTCCATTATCCGTGCAGGAGCGCGGCCAATCTTTGCCGACGTTGAGCCGGATACGCTGAACCTTGATCCAGCCAGGGTTGAAGCGAACCTTCGTTCCGGTGGTGCTCGGCGCGGCGCCATCATGCCTGTACATCTTTACGGTCAATGCGCGGACATGGATGCGTTCACCCGCTTGAGTGCTGAATTCGGCGTTCCTCTGGTGGAAGACGCGGCTCAGGCCGTCGGCGCAACCTGGAACGTCAAGCGTGCCGGGTCATGGGGCGCCGCGAATGCGTTCAGCTTTTATCCCACCAAGAACCTGAGCGCCTTTGGAGACGCCGGGGCTTTGACCACCAACGATCCCGCTCTGGCCGAGCACGCGCGATCACTGCGTAATCATGGTGGCAAGCAACGCTATTATCACGATGAGATTGGCGCTAACAGCCGCCTTGATGCAATCCAGGCCGCGGTGCTGCGGGTGAAAATGCCACATTTACAGCGATGGAATGAAGCCCGCCGCGAGAGGGCCCGCACATACACTGAGTTGCTCAACACTGCAGGCCTGACCAGAACGGGAGCTAATTCCAGCGCGCCAGTCATTCTCCTTAACATCCGGCCCAAAGCAGAACACATCTTTCATCAGTACGTCATTCGCGTTCAGCGGCGCGACCAGTTGCGCGATTTCCTCAAAGAACGCGGCGTGAGTACGGAAATTTACTATCCCGTTCCCCTGCACCTGCAGAAGTGTTTCGCCTATCTTGGCTACACACCCGGCGATTTGCCGGAAGCAGAACAGGCCGCGAAAGACGTTCTGGCGCTACCCATGTTTGCTGAGCTGGAAGAATA
>DASUBD010000060.1:0-5716 GCA_035763445.1 Candidatus Angelobacter sp. | reverse complement strand
CACGTGTCCAACGCTGATTGTTCAAGGCAGCATGAGTGATGTTTTTACCAGCGAAGATGCAAAACATCTGGCACGCGAGTTTCGCCACGGCCAGTACGCTCAGGTGGGCGAGGCAGGACACACCGTGCAGGGCGATAATCCCCGCGCACTGGCGGAGTTGCTGCAGCAATTTTTGGCAAGAGTTCTTCCGGCAGGCACCTAACCCGCCAGCGCTGACTGAAAAGTTGAGTTCTCTGCGCTTTGAGCAAAGCACAAGAGGTTCATGCTCAGCAAAACTCAAAAACAGCTCTGGCGCACAGCGGTTCTGCTGTGAGCCGCTGAGCGGAACCTTGCCCTGGGATTCCCCCACAAAATTCTTGCGACCCTCTGCCGATCGCCCTTTATTCGCTTTACTTCCAGCCGGTTACAAATTTTCGCTTGACGTTCGCCGTTCTGGGCCATAGCAAAGAAGTATGACTGAGCAACAGAAGCACGAACTTGAGCTGCTGAAAGAGGTGGCCAATGAACCCTATGAAAACGTGAAAGTGAAGTGGAGCAGGCTGCTCAAGGTGCTGCATCTCTCCAACACTTATATTCCGGCGATCCAGGAAATTCTGAAGCAAGGCAAATGGCGGAGCCAACCGAAACCCTTGACCTTTGTGCGCAAGGCAGCAGTGCGCTGGGCGGTGCGTCATGGTTTGGCGGACACTCGTCGCAAACCGGGGAAAGAGGCGCTGACCTCTGAGATTAGCAGCGAACGTGAACCTTTCGATGATGAATACAAACTGGTTTCGGAATTGTGCGACCTTCAGGTCCAGCCTAAGCGCGAGCGCATTGCGGATATTCTTCCAGCGGAAGTCCTGAACGAGCATCAGGAGGTGGATTGGGAAAAAGTAGCAAAGCTGGCAAACCTCGATCCGGGAGAAAGGATTGTACTCGACCTGAAGTTAATGGGACTGAGCTTCCGCGAAGCAATTGGCGCTTGCGTCACTGCTGAAGATCGCAACATTCTGAACACAGCATGGAGGCGCTTTGACCGCCACAAGCACGTGGTGAAACAGGCTCTGCTCACAGGCAAGCCTCAGCACATCCTGCGGAAGGGATCAGTACCTGAGCTGGAGCTGATGTTCACTGAAGGCGAGGATGGCCGGCTGAAGATATTTTTTAGAAAAGTTGTCACCAAATGATCGGGTTGACTGGAGACAGCAAATCTACCACGGAGGCACGGAGACACGGAGAAAACCGATTCCAGAGCAGATCTGCGTGAGCATCAATCACAAATAAACGCGCGGCCATCCTTCAAGGGAAGAACCACTAAAAACACTGCGGCATCTACGAAGCCCAAGGTATGTGCGCTTCACGATGGCGCAGTTTACCCTGCAAACTTGTCCGCGGCGGCAACCAGGGCGCGAGTATTGGGCGGATCGAAGGCGCTGTGGCCGCAGTCTGGGGTGATGATGAGTTCGGCTTCAGGCCAGGCACGATGCAGTGCCCACGCGCTTTCCATGGGGCAGACCACGTCATAACGCCCCTGCACGATGACGCCGGGAATGTGGCGGATGCGTGAAGCGTTGCGCAGGAGCTGGTCATCGCTTTCAAAGAAAGCCTTGTTGAAAAAATAATGGGCTTCAATACGGGCGAAGGCGAGGGCAAATTCATCCTCTTCGTAGTGGGCAGTAAAACCGGGGTCGGGCATGAGCTTTGAGGTGGCGCCCTCCCATCCGCTCCAGATCTTGGCCGCCGCAAGCTGCACAGCGTGGTCAGGACTGGTCAGGCGGCGGTAGTAGGCGGAGAGCAGATCATCGCGCTCAGCTTCAGGGATGTGAGCAAGGTAAGGCTCCCAGGCGTCGGGAAAGAGGACAGACGCGCCGCGCTGGTAGAACCAGTCAATCTCCTGCTTGCGCAGGAGGAAGATGCCACGCAGGATGATTTCCGTCACGCGATCAGGATGAGTCTGAGAATAGGCGAGAGCCAGAGTCGATCCCCATGATCCGCCGAAGACCTGCCATCTTTCAATCCCGAGGTGCTGGCGAATTTTCTCGATGTCGGCAACCAGGTCCCATGTGGTGTTTGCTTCCAGCGAGGCATAAGGCGTGCTCTTGCCGCAGCCGCGCTGGTCAAAGTTCACAATGCGGTATTTCTCCGGATGGAAAAAGCGGCGCTGTTTTGGATCAGAGCCGCCGCCGGGACCTCCGTGAAGAAAAATTACCGGCTTGCCGGCGGGATTGCCACTTTCCTCAAAGTAGATTTCGTGGACTGCGGTTTCGTTGATCGATGACACGCGGAGTTTGCCGGTGTTGTAGGGCTCAACGGGAGGATAGAGCCAGTTAACTGGATCCTTCATGATGGCGGCTGGCAGAGCTTGGTTGGGCATAAGTGGGCAGTATACCTTTTGGCGATTGGGAAGCGCTGCTGAGTGACGGAAAGAGCCGGTTAACGTGAGGCATCGCGGGACTGGGGAATGGAGTGGGCTTGCGCTAGAGCGATAACCTCTCAGCGAGCTGACGCGCGATCTGGGTTGTGGGCACGGCACCGCGCTGTCCAACTACTATTCCGCTCAGGTCAGACGCGGAAAACCCGCTTACTTCAAGGTCATGCCCCACTTTGCGGAGGTGTGCGGCCTGATAGTCGGGACTCCGCCGGGGATTGTCGATCAGGAACACAGAAGTCTCAACATCACCTGTTTTGAAAACAAGGTGAGCGTAAGTAGCCTGCTTCAGCCTGCAAAGGCGGACTTTCTCCAGGGAGGCGCCCTCCGGAGTTATCAGAGGCAGCAGACCGGCGTGTTGCGGGAACTCTTGCTCAATAAAAGCGGTTATATCGGCGCGTTTTACCAGCCAATCCGAATGCCTATTCAAGACGAGGTCACTGAAGTGATCATCAGCTGCAGCCAGGGCCATGCCTTTCTGATGCCAATACCCGGATAGCCAGCCCAGTGTTGCAATGGCGAGCACCAAAGCAGCGGCAAAGGCGAAGCCAGCCTTCGCCCACGCGAGATGAGGAACGCGCCAGGGAACGCGTCGTGTCCGCGCGTCTCCGCCAATCTGCTTTCGGACACGAGCGACCACGGTGGAGGCATTGGGCATTTCATCGCCGAGCGCCGAGCGCAGCGCATCATCGAGCAACCGATCAGAATTTACATTGTCCGCACATGCTCTGCACTGCGCGGTGTGCTCGTGAAACTCCCTCAAGGATTCGCCCCGCAACTCACCGGTCAGGTAAAGTGGTGTGATCTCGTGGATTTGATCGCAGTTCATGTGTTTTTCTCTCCGGCGGTGGCTCGTTTTTCCAGGCGGGAACGCAACGTTTGCCGCGCCCGATTGAGCCTTGAGGCGACAGTGCCTGCAGGGATCTCAAGTATGGTCGCGATCTCGCTGATCGCGAACCCATCCATGGTGGCGAGCTGCAGCACCTCGCGATGCTCTGGACTGAGGTGAGAAAAAGCCTCACGCACCTCATGTCCGGCGGTAATCTTCTCCGGGACCGAGAGCCCGGACTCCTCGATTTCGAGGGAAATCTCACTTCGCGTCAGGTTACGCCGGATCTGGCTGCTGTGAAAATTCTTGAGAATTCGGAATAACCAGGCCCTGCAGTTAGTGCCGCGCTCGAACTGATGAAAGCTTCGCCATGCCGCCAGCAACGTCTCCTGCACCAGATCTTCAGCGCGCGTCCGTTCGCCGGTGAGATGCAGGGCATAGCGCAACAAGCCTGCCGCATGGGGAAAGGCGACGGATTCGAATTCGAAATTACGATCTTCTCGCATGCTCAGCTCATGCGCCAGGAGAGATCCGCATTCACCTGTTCCCATTCAAACACCTTCGTGCCGGCAAACTTGTAAACGGCACACCATCTGATGGGAAAAGACTCTTGCCGGTCAATTTTATCCCTCTTGAGGCAAATATATTTTTTCCAGCCAGCAAGGAATAAAAAGCAAGTGCGGGCCCTTTACCACTACAAAGGGCGCGAACAATCGCGCCTGAAGATGAAAGGAGAGCCGTGATGAAATCATCCTTACGTACTGCCGTGGCCTTAGTCGTGACCTCCATGCCGTGGCTTGCCATGATCGCACAATCACAGCAGCAGGAAATGAATCCCCGGAGTGAACAGAGGATGGAATCCGTCCAGCCGGCAAGGCCCGCCATGGATTCCGCAAACGATATGAAGATGATGCACGATACCGATTGCAGCAAGATGAAGAAAGGCAAGATGGACAAGAACAAGGCAAAGAAGATGAAGAAGGAGGACAAGCAGAACGTCAGCCCATCAGGCTTCAGCATTTATGGCTGATGCGCGGACTGTGCGGTGACGCGAGACGGCTTCACTTGAAGCCGTCTGAGCAATCCAACGAGGAACGTGATTGATCTGGGACTGGAGCAGCAAGGAGGCAATATGGCGACGCGCTGTTTATGGGTATTGCTGGTCTTTTCTGCTTTAACGCCGCTTGCATGGTCAAGCGGGGAGCAGCCCAGTCATGTTCTGCATTATCAGGCCAGGAACTCAATGATGCTGGTGACCGTGGCGATTGATGGCAAAAACAGAACGTTGGTTTTTGATACCGGCGCAGAGCAAACGATGATTCATTTCCCGCAGGTCTCACACGGGCAGGAAATGGCTCTGTGGCAGCACAGTTACGCTTACGTAAAGCAGAGGAGCAACGTCAAGCTGGGTACACAAACGTTCCTTATCGACGTGATTAAAGCAAACCTGACTGGCGCGTCGCTCTTGAAAGTAGCTGATGGAGTGCTGGGACAGGATGTGCTGTCAAACTTCGCCAGTATTCGCATTGATTACCGCCAGCAAACCATTGAGTTGTTCGAGCGTTAGGACTAACAAACATTCGCAACTTTGGAGGATTTTTTGATGCAGTATGAGCGATCAGAACGGTTTGGCCTTGCACGCTGGGCGCCGTTTCTGTTGCGGATTATCATTGGCTATGGATTCGCGGTTCACGGGTTGGCCAAGCTGTCGAGGGGACCCGACGTGTTTGCCGGTGTATTGCAGTCCATCGGCGTGCCAGTCCCACATTTTATGGCGTGGGTCACCATCGTCACGGAGCTGGTCGGCGGCGTGGCGGTTGGGTTTGGCGCGTTTGTGACATTCGCCAGCGTACCGCTGGCTGTGATTCTGCTGGTGGCAATCTTTACTGTGCATCTTCCGTACGGATTCAGCTCCATTAAACTCATTGCTGTAACCCCGGCGGGAGCACAATTCGGGCCTCCGGGATATGAGTGCAATCTTTTGTATATCGCCGGTCTGGTGGCGCTGGTATTGGGTGGACCGGGACCGTTAGCGGTGGATGGGCTGCGGAGACACAAGAAACAAAACAAGCCGGCTTTGACAACTGGTCCCATTTCCGGGAAACATTCGGCTTCGGCGTAAGCAGGCATTCCTGATGAGCAAAGCACCGGCAACATTTTTTAGCGGGCTGTTTGAAACCCACCTTCACGTCCTGGACCTGGAACGATCAATGAGGTTCTATGGAGAAGTCCTGGGGCTGGAACCTGGGCGAATGGAACGTGAGCGACGGGTGGCTCTGTACTGGGTGGGGAAAAACCAGAACACAATGCTGGGATTGTGGGAAGAGCCTCCGTGGATCTGGCAAGGAAGCAAGAACAAGGTGCAGACGCAGCATATCGCGTTTGGAGTGGAGCTTGAAGATCTGCACGAAGCAATGCAACGCCTGAAAGAGAACCGGATTGAGCTAAAGAATTTCTTTGACCAGGTCACGGACGAGCCG
>DASUBD010000059.1:0-8346 GCA_035763445.1 Candidatus Angelobacter sp. | reverse complement strand
GAGTCCGGAATGCGGTATGACTCCGGCAGAGCATTCCATCCCAAAGGCTGAGTGGGGAGAGAAGAAGGATTGGGCAGGCCTGACATGCGTTAGTGGCCGGGAATGATGGCGGTCTTGATCTGGCTGCCGCGGTCGAGCATTTGCTGCAACACCTGTTTCAGCTTGGAAAGCGGAGCTTCACCGGTGACGTAGTCCGTGCTCAGCACCTTTCTTTCGGCAATCAGAGAGAAGGCCTTGCGGACAGTCTGAGGCGTGTGATGGAACGTGGCTTTCAAAGTGAGCTCGGAGTAGTGCAGGCGATTGGTGTCCAACTCCACGCGGGTCCCGCTGGCACAGCCACCAAAGAAATTCACCGTCCCGCCACGCCGCACCATTTCCACGGCCCATTGCCATGCCTGCGGGCGGCCCACGGCTTCAATCACAATGTCAGAGCCGCGCCCTTCGGTGACGTCAATCACGCCATCCACGGGCTCCTTTTCACGACCCAGCTGGATCACTTCATGAGCGCCGAAATGCCGGGCCGCCTGCACCTGTTCATCGCGTTTTACAACCGCAATCACTTTGCATCCGTGCAGTTTCGCCACCTGCATCAGCATCAGCCCCAATGGTCCCGCGCCTATAACGGTGACCGTATCACCGATGTCTGCCCCGGTTTCCTGCAAACCGCGCAGCGCACACGCGAGCGGTTCTGTCATAGCCGCGGATTCAAATGTGACATCATCCGGCAAAGCCAGCATGTTGGTTTCAACAATGCGGCGCGGGATCTTGATGTACTCGGCGTAGGCGCCGTTATTGAAGAGCAGGTCTTCGCACAAATTTTCCTGGTGCTTGAGACAGTAGAAGCATGAGCCGCAGGGCGCTGAGTTCAACGCCACCACGCGCATGCCGCGGCGGAAATCGCGTACGCCAGGGCCGACCTCAGCAATCACACCGGAGAGTTCATGGCCGAAGAGGGCAGGAGGCACAATCATGCGGGCGTGATAGCCACGCTGAAAGACTTTCAGGTCAGTCCCGCAGGTCAGTGCCACGTTCACTTTCACCAGCACCTCTCCGCGTTCCAGGGTAGGAATCGGCACTTTTTCGATCTTTACATCCTCTTTGCCATAGAGGACGGCCGCTGTCATATGACCTTTCAAATTCTGTCCCACTCCATTCCCGGTTGGATGACCACTTTCATTGAGTCGGGGCCCGGATGCGCGGCTAGCTGCAACGCCTCAACTGCCTGCTGCAAAGAGAAGCGATGCGTTATCAGCCGCTCAAAATCAATCTCTCCGCTGAAGACCAGCCGGACATTCTCATCCTGCAAGTCTACTGAAGCGCTATAGGAGCCCATCAGCGTTTTCTCGTCCACGCACACAGCCGCAGGATCAATCACCGCTTCGCTGCGTTGCGTCTGGGCAAACAACATAACCCGTCCGCCGGGACGAGCAGCGTCAATGGCTGGCCGGATCAGACTATTTCCTGCTGTGGCCAGAATGACTGCGTCAGCGCCGCGGCCCTCAGTAAGCTCCCGCACCAGATTGACGGGGTTCGCTCTGGATGCGTCCACATTGTGCCGTAACCCGTAACCCTCACTTATTTTAAGGCGTTGGGGATACAAATCGGAAGTTACCACGGTCGCACCTGCCCGTTTTGCCAGCACGGCCAGCATGATCCCAATGGGGCCCTGTCCGATGACGAAAACCACTTCGCCCGGCTCGATTCGCAGCAGCTCAATGGCTTTCATGCAGGTATTGACCGGTTCAATGAATGACGCCTGCTCGTAAGAGACGCCATCCGGAATCCTGACCACACCTTTACGGACAATCCAATCCATGGCGCGGACGTACCCGGCAAAGCCGCCGCCGCTGGGTTCAAAGCCCGCGGTTGCGCCGACCTTCTTGTAGACCGGGCACTGGGCAAAAACTTTGTGGCGGCAGTAATAGCATTTGCCGCATGGGATGTGGTGGAAGATCATCACGCGGTCGCCAATCTTGAAATTGTCCACCTCGCGGCCTACAGCGACGATTTTGCCTGCGGTTTCATGCCCGAAAATGCGCGGAGCGGAATGCGAGCCGGTGGCGATCTTTTTAAGATCCGTGCCGCAAATACCGCAGGTATGAACGCGGATGAGAACTTCACCGGGACCAATCTCCGGGACGGGAACGGTTTCCAGGCGAATGTCTTCTTTGCCGTGATAAACGGCAGCATGCATGGAACCGGGAATGGTCTCAGGCTTCGTGATTTCGGGTTTGGCGATGGTGGACATTAAGAAAATGCTTTGTAGCTGATTGTTCTTACCGCGACCTCACGATTGAAACATCAGCTTTTCAAGTACTCTCCATTCAGTGTAACAACTTTGGCAGCCTGTAAATTGCCGGCCAGGTGCGAGCGCAGCCAGTCACAAAGGGATTTGCTGGCTCGCCGGCTGTTGATGCCCAGGGCGATCATGGCCGGCCAATATTGGGGACGCAGGCTGATCCAACGCAGCAACTTTCCAGTCTGCAGAACCCCATCCACGACAAAGCGGTTCAGTGGCGGCATGGCAAAATCAAGTTCATCAGAAATTGACTTTACGCAGCGAAAACGCACATCGTACTCGCGGGCAACTTTGGCAACTCCGGCGGCTTCCATGTCCACAACCAGAGCGTGGAAGCATTCCACCAGCTCAGGCTTGCTCTGTTTCTCAGCGATCTCAAAGCTGCTGACCAGAACGCCGCCGCCGATCACGTCCCCACCCAGGTTACAGCGGTACTCAGTGGCGCTGGCGGCGTCAATGATCACGTTGGGCAAAACTACATTTCCAACTTTGAGGCTGCGCATCAGCGCGCCAGCCAGTCCTGCGGATACCAGTGCTTTTGGTGCATATTTTTCAATGGCAGCGCGTGCCGCGATTTCCGCGCGCTTGCAGCCCATCCCGGAAAATACGGCGACCACATCCGGGCCTTCGTGGCAAATCAGTGTCTGTCCACCCGCGTGCAGGGTGCTCAGCTCCCAGTCTGACGTCAGCAGTGCGAGTTCCCGCTCCATGGCCGCGATGATGACAACGCTGACGCTTCGCTCCGCCTGGTCCGTCATGCTCCTGCCACCGCCATTTCCCGGGTAGGCGCAGCATAGTGGTTCGCGCAGAACCACTCAACCGCACGCCGCAGAGCATCCTCCACCGGGACCATTCTGTAGCCCAGTTCACGCTCGGCTCTGGCCGAGGAAGCAAACATTTTCTTACGGCCCATTTTCACTGCGTCAATGGTCGCCCGCGGTTCTTTGCCCCGTACGATGCCGGTAAAGAACTGATCAAAAGCAGCAAAGCCCATGGCCACGGCATGAGGAACTTTCATTGTGGGTGAAGGCAGGCCGGTGAGCGATGCCAGCTTGTCCAGAATCTGCTTGAGCGTGAGGTTTTCGCCGCCCAGAATGTAGCGCTCGCCGGGACGGGCTTTTTCCATGGCCAGCAAATGGCCGCGCGCGACTTCCTTCACATCCGCCAGGTTCAGGCCTGTATCGACATAGGCGGGAAACTTGCGGTTGAGAAAGTCGACGATGATGCGACCCGTGGGCGTGGGCTTGATATCGCGTTCGCCGATCGGCGTGGTCGGGTTGACGACTACTACATTGGCGCCTCGGCGTCCTGCCTCAAGGGCGATCTGCTCTGCCATGAACTTGGAGCGCTTGTAGTGTCCCACCATATCCTTTAGTGAAACAGGCGTGTCCTCGTCTACGATTTGTCCGGATCGGCTGAAGCCCATAGTCGCCACTGAACTGCAGTAGACCACGCGACGAACGCCGCATGCCTGCACTGCGTCAATGATTGCGCGGGTACCTTCAACATTAGCGCGATACATCTGGTCGGGATCGCGTACCCAGATGCGGTAATCTGCCGCCACATGGAAAACAACGTCACAGCCCTGCATGGCTTTGCGGAGAGACTCCGGCTCGCACAGATCACCGGTAGCCACCTCCGCGCGAAGATCAGCTATGTTGTCCGTGCGGCTGCTCGACCGGGTCAGCAAGCGCAGATCCGCGCCCTGTTCAGCCAGCGCGCGGGCAACATGGCTGCCGACAAAACCCGTTGCTCCTGTGACGAATGCTTTCATTTAAACCCAAAACCTTTGAAACACAGAGGAAACGGGGGAAGCGGAGGGGTTTCTGAATTCCCAGCCGAGCAGGCTCTGCGTTTCAATGAATCGAACTGCTAATCCTGCGCTTTTTCTTGCTCCCCTTTGCTCAATGCGGAAAGAGTGGAACGATATTCCTGCATAATCGCTCTTCCTATCCGGAGTTGTCTTTCTGCTTCGGAAAGAATCTGCTCAGACTGACTTTGTTCGTCGCGAGTACCAGCCGCTTTGGAATTATCTTCAGCTTCTCTCTTATTCATCATGGCTTGGATATGCTTCCGCTCTGGTCGCCTTGAATGTGGCACTTGCGATAGCGATCCCTCGCTACGCTCGGGATTAAAAACAAGAACTACTCCAGCTTCTCTGCCTCGATCCCGATATTCTTCTCGCCGGCGGCCTTCTTTTCCCAGTATTTCTTCACCCAAGCCTCCCAGCTCTTGCCGGCGGCGGGATCGCGATCACTGAAGGCCAGAGCAGCGATATCAGAGTAGGGAACGGAGATTTTCTGGTTCGAGTCTTTGGGGTAAAGCCGAACGGCAGAATCGGTCAGTGTTTTGCCGCTGCGGCGGTCAAAGATGTAGCCTTCCACTTTGCTGCCGTCTTTGCGGGTGATGGTCACGTCTCCGCGGAAATCGAAAGCTTTTTCCAGCGCCTGGCGAATGTCGTCATCGCCCGCCAGCGTTGGGATCCATCCTTCCAGCTTTTCATGGGCAAAGCCGGGGACTACCTCCAGCGTGTCTGGAGCCTTTTTGAGCTGATCATCGTTCACGGCGGCGGAACCGGAGTTGGTGCTGGCGCGACCTGTCATGCCCGAGTCTCCTCAAGCTCACCGGCGGATGATTCCTCGATCTGTACCAGCGGGTTATAACTGTGCACCGGACGCACCGATTCATTCAACAGCTGGAGCGCCTGCTCGTCTTTGTGGGCTGTGAACAAGGTAGCGCGAATGGTGGAGAGAAAACCACGCAGAGAGCTAAACGTGTCATTCACGGCAGTGGCTTCATACCCGCTGTGCACCATGCAGTTGGCGCAGCGGGGATTGCCGGATTCCGTTCCGTACTCATGCCACGCGGTGGCTTCCATCAGTTCTTTGAATGTGTCAGCGTAACCGTCCTGCAGTAGATAGCAGGGCTTCTGCCAGCCGAAGATGTTGTACGTGGGCATGCCCCAGGGAGTGCAAGCGTACTGCCGCTGGCCCATGAGAAATTCAAGAAAGAGCGGCGACTGGTTGAACTGCCAGCTCTTCTTGCGATTGGAAAGAATTGCGCGGAAGAGCTTGCGCGTTCGGGCACGTCCAAGGAAGTGCCGCTGATCCGGGGCCTTGTCATAGGAGTAACCGGGCGACAGCATCATGCCTTCCACGCCCAGCGCCATCATCTCGTCAAAGAAACCGCGCACGCTGTTAGGGTCGGCGCCATCGAAGAGCGTGGTATTGGTGGTCACACGGAAGCCGCGTTTAAGAGCTTCTTTGACTCCAGCCAGAGCCAGATCGTAACCCCCTTCGCGGCAGACGGAGAAGTCGTGGTGCTCGCGCTGGCCGTCCATGTGTACAGAGAAGGTCAGATACTTGCTTGGCTTGAAGAGGTGAATTTTTTCTTTCAGCAGGAGGGCGTTGGTGCAGAGATAGATATATTTCTTCCGCGCCACCAGGCCTTCAACAATCTTGTCGATCTGGGGATGCATGAGCGGCTCGCCGCCGGGAATACTCACCATGGGGGCGCCACACTCTTCCACCGCGCGGAAGCATTCTTCCGGGGAGAGTTCTTTCTTGAGGATGTGGGCGGGGTACTGGATTTTTCCGCATCCGGCGCAAGCCAGGTTGCAGCGGAACAGCGGCTCAAGCATCAGGACGAGCGGGTACCGCTTGCGACCGGCGAGCTTCTGCTTCACCACATAACTGGCTACCGTCCACATCTGGGAAATTGGTACTGGCAAAATCGATCTCCTGAAATCAGCTCTTAGCTTTTAGCCACTAGCCTTTAGCTTTGCATGATTGCCCAACGGGCCACTGCATGTACCTCAGTACGAATCAAAAATTCATGTTCCTGGCCCGACTCACTGGAACCAGGAAAATTATGGTGATTTCCTATCCCCTCACGTATCCCATGCTGCCCTGGCGCTCAAGCGTTGCAAACTCACGCGCATAGCTTGAAAGCGCGATCAGCGGGAAGTAATCGCGGTACAGGTGATACGCCAGATAAAAGACGCGCGGGAACCCGGTGCCGGTGTACTGGTCTTCATCCCAGGTGCCATCCGGCCGCTGGTTTTTCAACAGATAGAGAACGCCCTTCTGCACCGACTCACTGCGAGTGTCGCCGGCAGCCAGCAGTCCCATTATGCCCCACGCGGTTTGTGAAGGTGTGCTCGGGCCAATGCCGCGGGTGCTGGGATCATCGTATGATCCGCAGGTTTCTCCCCAGCCACCATCAGGGTTCTGGACCATGCGGAGCCACTCCGCCGCCTGCTGGATGTATGGCTCATGATGGTCCACGCCCATAGCCTGCAGGCCGCGCAGCACCAGCATGGTGCCATAAATGTAGTTGACCCCCCAGCGACCGAACCAGGAGCCATCGGCTTCCTGTTGACTGAGGACAAACTTGATTGCTTTCCTGACCTTCGGATCGTCCTGCGTGTATCCGTAGGCAGCCAGCATTTCCAGCACACGGCCGGTGATGTCCACGGTGGGCGGATCAAGCATGGCGTTGTGGTCGGCGAACGGAATGTGCTGAAAGACCATCCGCGTGTTGTCCTTGTCAAAGGATGCCCAGCCGCCATTCTTGCACTGCATGGCAAAGATCCAGTCGATAGCACGGGTGGCAACACTATGCTGGTAGCTCTCTTTGGGATGGTCTACCTTGTCGAGCCCGAGCAGCACCATGGCCGAGTCATCTACATCAGGATAAAACTCATTGTTGAATTCAAAGTACCAGCCACCAGGTTGCACGTTGCGAACTTTAACCGCCCAATCGCCCCTGGTGCGGACTTCCTTGCTCAGAATCCAGTCAGCGGCCTTTACCATGCGGGGATCGGTTTTAAGTACGCCCGCTTCACCAAGCGCGAATATGGCATAGGCAGTGTCCCATACCGGGGACATGCAGGGCTGCATGCGGAAGGTGGGTTCAGAGTGGTCCGCAACGCCGGGTTCGTCAATGCCGAGTTTCTCGAATTCGTCCAACGCACGGATCACCTGCGGATCGTCTGTGGAGTATCCCAGGCAGCGCAAGGCGATGATGGAGTTCAGAATGCCGGGATAAATTGCTCCAAGCCCATCAGACTTTTCAAAGCGCGCAAGCATCCACTCTTCCGCCTTGCGCAGAGCAAGCTTGCGCAAAGGGCGGATGTGGACCATCTCAAAGAAGTGCACCACCTGGTTCAACACCAGGAAGAAATTGCGCCACGAAACCAGCCTGGGGTTCCACTTGAGGTGGAGATGTTTGCCATAGCGGCCGCCGACAAAGAGTTCATCGATTCCCATTTCCGGCGGAAGCTTCTTAAAGGGTTTCTTGGCATAGCAGACGGAAAGCGGAACCAGAATGGCGCGCGACCATGAGGAGATTTCGTACAGGTTGAACCAGAACCAGTTCGGAAACAGCACGATCTCAGGCGGAACCGCCGGTACGGCTTCCCAGTCATACTGGCCGAGGAAACACAGATAGATCTTGGTAAAGGTGTTGCATTCCGTGGCGCCACCCATGGCCAGGATGCACGAACGCGCGTGCTCAAGCACCGGATGGTCCGCGGTGAGGCCCATGAGCTTGAGGGCGAAGTATGCTTTCACTGAGGCGCTGATGTTGGAGGGCCCGCCGGCGTAGATGGGCCAGCCGCCATCTTCGTTTTGGTGGCGGATGATCTCCGGCACGGCTCGTTCCATGCGTTCACGGTCCCCGGTGCCGAGCAGAGTGTGAATGGCGATGTAATCTGATTCCAGAGTGGTATCGGCTTCCAGTTCACCGCACCAGTAGCCATCCTCGTGTTGCCGGCTGAAGAGGTAGTCGCGTGCCCTGGCAATCGCGCCGGACACCCGTTCCAGAATGCCTTCAACTTTGCCGAAAAGCATCTGTGCCGGACGACTTTCAGACTTCTCGCTCATTACTAATCTCCGGAGGCGGCAGGCGCAGCCGCAATGGCTTCCACGATCTCAGGCGGCAGACCGAAACGAACGTTCTCCGGCATCACCTCAACCTCGCGTATGTTGGTGAAGCCTTTCTCCTTCAGAAATTCCATTGCCTGCTCGACCAGGACCTCAGGCGCT
>DASUBD010000058.1:0-7643 GCA_035763445.1 Candidatus Angelobacter sp. | reverse complement strand
TCTCTACTCGCAGGGCCTGGTCAGTTACGAAACAGCGCTTGAAAACGCCAGCAATCCTGACGACTTCAAGCTCAAGGTGCAGGGCATCCACTCGACGGCAGATGCAGCCCGCGAGCAGATGGAGCAGGCAGGCTTCAGCGCAGGACGGATTTAGGGTTTTACGACAGAGGACACAGAAGAATACGGAGGATTTCTCCGAAATCCGGGGGCCGAGCAAAGTAGACTCAAAAGATGCTTTCAATATTGAAGAATTTGGGGCCGGTTAGCCCCACTTCTTTTTGTTGCTTTGATTCAGCGTTCATCACGGCCAATCTGCTTCTGCTATTCTTCGTGGGTGCCCTTTTCACGTCCAAAGAAAATCTACGATAACGAGGAGTCCCTCTACGATTATGCGGTGCGCGCTCTCTCGCGCAAAATGCGAACCGTTGCCGAACTCAAGCGCCTGATGCGGCCAAGAGTGCCGGAAGGCGAACTGGGTGAGTTGCTGGTGGAACTGGTTATACGGCGTTTAAAAGACCAGAACTATCTCAACGATTCAAGCTACGCGACTGCATATTCCTCCTTCCGCCGGGACAATGAAAAGTTTGGACGACGCCGCGTGATTACTGACCTGAAAGTGAAAGGCGTACACGGAGATGTGATCGAGAAGGCTGTGGATGACGCGTACGCAGCCGTGAATGAGGAAGAACAGGCACGAGCGTTTTTGCGGCGCAAGCGCCTGAAAAAACCTGCCAACAACAAAGAGGCTGCACGGATTTTTCGCGCACTGGTCCGGGCCGGGTTCAGCGCTGGTGTTTCGATCAGGATTCTGAAGCATTGGGACGTGGAAGATGAGGTCCTGACTGCATTACAGGAAGAAGATGCGTCCAGAGAAGAGTGATTGTGTGTGCTTGTAGCACGGCCGGCATCGGCTTTTAGGAAGACACTTCATTCAGAACTGTCATTAAATTAAATCGTGTTTCATGTGCGGACTGCATCATCCAATGCTGATTTTTGGTTCTTCTGTTCTCGGAAACGTCCCTTACAAAACATTATTCCGCGCAGCCGAGGGCGGCTATGTCCCCATTCGCACAGCATTGAAATGAAACTTTGATCAGTGACAAACTGCGGCCTTACTCTCCTAACGCGGCCACCACCCAGAAATTGCCATCCCCATGTTTCGGGTCCGGGCGGAAGCAAACTCCGACGCTCATATTGCGCCATCGGGGAGAAGTAGCACGCTGCAGCAGTTCCACGGGAAGATCTTCCGGCTCAGACAAGTTGAACACCACAATCTCACCGGCAAAACCAAGGTCCACGGGAAGCGCCTGCGCCTTGCCCTGGGTTGAGCAGGCGGCATCGTGCAGAGTTTGATTTTGGCGGACGGTAAGTTGAGCCAACTGCCTGGCCGCTCTGGCGTGGTTGAGCGAAGCAGTGAAAGTCTGCAAGAACTGTTCTTCTGTGTAAACCGGTACCAGACGAATAAAATCCTGCGCTACGTAGAGCCGGCCATCACGCTCCACAACTCCGACGCCAACTGCGGTATAGTCCGCGCCAAGAATATTGGCACGGTGGCCGGGAGAGCCCATGAGCGCAAAGTGAACTTCATCAGGATCATCAGCTTTGGCAACGTTCTCACCCGCGCTGGTGAACCGGACAGTGGTTGCCGTCAGACGCTCCCGCAGAGCAGGCTCACCCGGAAATTGATGTGACATATCACGATTGTCCGCCAGCAGTTTGGCGTGGGCGCGCGCAGCTACAGCCGCGTTCTGGCTCCATTCCAGCGGCCTAAGGCCCGCTTCCTTCCTTTCAAGGTTGAGCAATTCAAAGATGCGCTTTTCCGCTTTGGAAGGCTCCTTTTTGTCAGAACTGGCCTGCGCGTGCCACGGCAAAGGCAGAATGAACGCAACAAACAGGATTTGACGGAGTCGCTTCATGACGCTGCTGGTTATTGTAGGCCAGATCAGCAAGTACTTTAGGCACCAGTTTTCGATCATGGGTTACGGATTGGGATAAAACGCTGCCGCCACCCAGTATGTGGAGAATCCGCGTTTCTGGTCCGGCTTGAAGCACACGCCGATACTCATGCGGCGCAGTCTGCCATTGGCTGCAGCCTCCTGCATGTTGGAAGGCAAGTCATCCGGACGTGAAGCGGTAAACATGGTCAGGTTTGTTGCTCCCGGCAATTGGCGAAGGATGTTTTTTGGCTCAAGCCTGGCCTTACAAGCTGCTTTTTCAAGTTTCGGGTCGGAGTGTACAGAGAGGGGCGCCAGGCCCTTGCTGGTGCGCACGCGGTTGAAAGCTGCGATCAGCCGGGACTGAAATTGATTGTCCGAGACATCCGCGAGCACATGAGCAAAATCTTCTGTGACGTAGAGTTCGCCATCTCTTTCGGCAAAAGCGATTCCGATGGCATTGGATTTTGGATCCAGGATATTTGCGCGGTGATGCGGCGAATGCATGAGATTGTCATGCAGTTTCTCCACCGTACCAGCGTAAGCCACGTTTTCAGCCACCGAATTGAAACGTGCGCCCGCAGAACCGGCCCGCTCAGGCAGCGCAGGTTCGCCATGGAACTGGTGTGAGAGCGCACGGTGATCAGCCATGCGCTGAGTGTGCAGACGCGCCGCATGGGCAAGGTGATCATCCCACTGCAATTGTGAGAGACCGGCACGACCGCGCTCCGCGTTGACCAGGTTAAGAAGCTGCCGCTGTTGCGCAGACATGCTGGCAGCCTGCGCTGCTACAGACAGCATGATGCTGCAGGCCAACAGCCATAAAAGGAACTTAAATAAGGACGAGGATCGAATTTTCACAGTCGCTCACGGCTCGGCTTTGCAAAATTTGATGCTGTTTCAACAATAGCGGGCTCTGGTCGCCGCCGCGAGCTATCCGAAGTACACGGGCCACCAGAACCCACACCCATTCGCTCCTCAGGGCAGGCGGTGCACGGTATTTCGAGATACCAGTGCTTCTCACGTCTGATTTATCCGCTCGGTCCAGGTCAAATGCATAATCCTTTGACTCCGCCCCTGGTCACCCATGCCGTGCAAAGATCATCGGGACGCTCCCCTTAGCGCGCTCATTGGAACCGGGATCAGCCGCGACAGCGTTCTGTAAGTCTCGGCTCTCTGCTTTTGAGATAGCCGGGGATGCCATAGCGCTCCCAGGCAACTTCATCGCTGACATCATAGCCATGGCTTACTGGTTCTCCTTCGTCATTGTCGTCGCCAAAATTCCATTCCCGTCCATCTGACGATTCGACGCGATCCACATAATCCCATTCATTGCAGTCGTTGAAGATAACGATTTTCCAGCCGTTCGACGCCGCATAATGTACGTTGCCTGCATAAACGTCTTGGGGATCAATCTCAGCAGTGAGTTGCACTTCGCCAGTCTCAATCTGTTTCAGAAAATCCAGAACGTCTTTGGTTGCCAGTTTCATTCTTTCCCTCTTCTCCGATAGCGGCCCGGAAAGTTAACGAACTGCTGCAAGCGGAAATGGTAGCCAACTACAACCTTCTGCTTCATCCACAAACGTGCTCGTAAGTCAGACCGCACAGGATGACACAAGCTTCGGGCATGTTGATCAGCCTGCGCGTTGCAGCACCAAACGATAAGAATGAAGCTGCCTGCCTGGATTTACGCGCGTTTTGCCTTCAGCTCGCTCAGGATGCGGTTCACCTCGTCTTCTTTTTCAAGCTGCGCGAAGCGGTCGTCCACGCTGCTGGTCTGGTCGAGCAACTCGGTCTTTGCCTGGCCGATCGCCGACTGGCGCATGACCTTGTTCTCCATGCGATCGAATGCCGCAGCAGGATTACGACCGTCTACCGGAACACGAGCGTCAGCGGCCTTTTCCAGTGTGCGGGCACGGCGATGCTCGGCCACCAGCATGTCGCTCTTGGCGCGCGCTTCCTCCAGCTTTTGCTGGAGCTTGTTGAGTGCGGTCTTCAGCGTTTCCACCTGCAGCTTCTGGTCAGAGACCTGCTGAGTAAAGCTTTCCGTGAGCTGCTTGTACTGGATCGAACGCTCCACGGCGGCGCGCGCCAGGTCTTCCTGTTTCTTGTCCAGCGCCAGCTCGGCCTTGCGTGTCCAGTCAGCGATTTTCTCCTCGTTTTCCTTCTGCTTCTTTTCGAGAAGATGCTGATCAGCAATGGCAATGGCGACCTGCGTCTTGACCTGGAGCAACTGGTTTTCCATGTCGAGGATGATCTGCTTGATCATCTTCTCCGGATGCTCTGCCTTGTCAATCAAATCGTTCAAGTTTGCGCGAATGAGAGTTGTAACTCTTTCAAGTAGTGCCATAAATTCCTCCAAAATCCCAACGTAAAAAAATCTTCTTGCACCCAGCCAGAATCATTGCGGTGCGTGGTGGAGCGCAGGCCGCAGGAGCAAGACGGCGATCAATGCCACCATCAGCAGCACGGAGATCAAAATCCAGATCGACTGAAATGGCTTGCCTTGAGCATTGAAGCTGAGCATCTGCCAGAAAGCTGAAACCAGGACGGCGGATGTGGTTATCTGAATGGCGCCAATCATTGGGCTGCGTCCGCTGAAATTGAGAATGAGCCACGTGGCCAGTACGGCGTGACCGGCGACCACCAGGACCATCAGGAGAGCCATTGCGGAACGACTGGCCCAGCCGTTTGGCTGCATGGCAATGCCGAAATGAACTGCAACACGTTGCGGTAGCTGGTCCCAAAGATTCATCAGTCGAATCAGCAGCGCAGCACCCATGATCCAGATTGCAGCAATGGCAAGTTTGGGGATCATATCTTCAACTCCCGCGGGCCGGAAGCGCGGCGAGTTACACGCGCGCCGGCCGAGCCCAGCACCACTCCAATTGCCAGTCCCAGAGACAGCCAGAAGATCCAGCTGCCTGCGAGCATGGCGATGAACGCGCCAGCAATGAAGCCCAACACAATTCCGAGGAGTGAAATCTTCTTCTTCATCTTTCTACTCCGCTGCGAAAGCGGTATTCGGCGGCGAGCCGCCGAATACCCGAGTGAACTTACTTGCCTGCAGCCTTGGCTTTGCCAGCAGGAGGTTCGTCATTGTCACTGCCCGGACCATCGGTCAAAGGCTTGGGCGATTTCTCGCCGATCAGCCGCACCTTGGAGAGCAGGTCGCTAATCCGCATTCCGCTCAAGGACTCAAACAGAGCCGGCACCTGGGCGGCAATCTCGGTCATATCGCCGGTGATCTTGTTCAGTCCGGCCGAGTGGCCATTGCCGGTGGAAACCACGGTGATCTTGTCTACGTTGGCCAGTGGAGCAGACATTGCCCTCACAACTTCCGGCAACCCGCTGATCAGCTTGTCAACGACCGCAGCCTGGTTGTATTCCTGGTAGGCTTCGGCCTTGATGTTCATGGCCTTGGCTTCCGCCTCGCCTTTCTTAAAGATGATGTCGGCTTCGGCTTCACCCTGCATGCGGATGGCATTGGCGCGGCCCTCGGCTTCAGCAATCAGGCGCTGCTTCTCAGCTTCTGCCAGGTTGAGCACGCGCTGCTTTTCGATCTCCGCCTGTTTCAGCACGGTGGCGATCAGCTCATTCTGATGGCGCGCGATTTCAGCTTCCTGCACCTTGGTTTGCTGCTCGCGCTCAATGAGCTGGACCTTTACCTGCTCGGCAATCACTTGCTGTTGCTGGATGTTTTGCTGGATTTCATAGGCTTTGTCGGCCTGCGCCTGCTGCTTCTTGACCAACTCGGTGTATTCGGCCCGCTTTACTTCGAGATCGCGCGTCGCTTCTGCTTGTTTGGCCTGAGAAAGCGTCTCTGCCAGCACACGTTCCTGATCGGCCTGGGCGCGGGCAATGGCTGATGCCCGTTGCGCCTCCGCTTTCTTGATGGCTGTGTCGCGCTCGGCTTCGGCGGCGGCGACATCGGCGTCGCGCTTAATGCGGGCAACGTCCGGGCGGCCCATGTTGGCGATGTACTCGTTCTTGTCGCGAACTTCCTTGATGGTGAAGGAGATCACTTCCAGGCCCATTTTGCTCATATCGGCCGCGCAGGTGGAGCGCATGCGGTCGCCCACCATCTCGGGCTCTTTCACGATCTGCTCCACAGTAAGCTGGCCGATGATGCCGCGCAGATGGCCTTCCATGACCAGGCGGATCAGCCCTTCACGCTGCTGCGGCGTCTTGGTGAGAAACTGCTCCGACGCAGTCTTGATGGACATTTCATCCGACTTCACCTTGATCTGAGCGACAGCTTCCACGCTGACGGCAACACCCTGCTTGGTATACAGGTCCTGTTGCGGCGCCACGTCAAAACCCATCAATTCCAGTGAAAGCAGCCGGAAATTTTCCAGCATGGGAATGATCACAGTGCCTGCACCTTTGACCACGCGCGTGCGGCGGATCCCGTAAACCACCAGAGCTTCATGCGGTCCAACCTTGCGGTACAGCCGCGCAAACGTAGCAATGGCAAACATCACGACCAGGACACCGAGTCCTACCATGATCCAGATTGACTGTAGCTCCATAGAGCCTCCTAAGCCTTTCACAAACTCTCCTTTTGCTGTTCTTCCGGCAGAATGCCGGCCTGGTTTGCAAGTTCATTCCAGCGGCGAACGTACGCCACACCGTTTTCATAGCGGGTGACGATCACTTCTTCACCGCGTACAACTTCTTCGTTGGTTTCGCTGCGGGCAGCGCAGGCCTTGCGCGCACCGTCCTGTTCAAAAATGATTTCTCCCGTGCCGCCGCAACGGATGGAACCGCTTACGCGGCCGAGGACACCGGTCATCTCGTAATCAGCGGGATCCATGGTGTAGTCGTGGCGCAAAAGCACCTTGGCAAAAAACAGGAACACAATGCCGCCGCCAACCACGCCCGCCGCACTGGAGAGCAGCAGTCCGGCAAAGACCCAGATATGCCGGAAGTGCACCAGCAGATATCCCGTGCCGCCGAACCATGCCAGGAACACCGCGATGGTCATGGGGTTGAGGAACATCAGTGCTCCGTGGCCGCCTTTAGCTCCTCCATGTGCGTGTCCGCCAACATGGATATGGCCGTGTCCGGGCAAGTGCAGATGCAAATGCATTGTTCCTGTCAGGAATGACAACGTGGTAAAGGCAAAGCCGACGACGAAACAAATCAGATAGAAGAGTTCCCAGTTCATGCTAAGCCTCGCTTATCTCCGGCAGGTTCTTGCCGGCCTGAGGACGCAACACCTGCAGCAGGCGGTCGGCGAGTTGAGGCGTCTCCAGAATCGCGTCCATCAGCATCAGGCAGCGACGCGA
Source organism: Candidatus Angelobacter sp. (assembly GCA_035763445.1). GTDB lineage: Bacteria > Acidobacteriota > Terriglobia > Terriglobales > Acidobacteriaceae > Angelobacter. The sequence continues at coordinate 418 of DASUBD010000058.1, read as the reverse complement.
ATCTTCATGCTTGGCCAGGTTCAACAGAGCCCGGCTCACGGCAGGATCATTGCGGAACCGCTCCGCACCCTGGATCAGCCACAGATCCAGCGTGTCTTCCTGCGCGCGCACGTCAGACAACAACTCAGTGTGGAAGCCCTCCGGGTCGTCTACGAGATATCCCGGATGGACTTTGAAAAAGTTCGACAGTAAAAGGCGCGTTTTGTTGGTCAGGTGCGGGCGCGCGCCATTTTCAATCTGCGAAAGATAGGATTGACTGATCTTCTGCCGCAGTTCTTTGGTGATGGCGCGGACCACTTCCTGTTGCGTCATGTCGCGGCCGAGGCCTCTCAGGTTTCCTTCCACCAGCCGCAGGTAGCGTAATTTTTCGCCTAGTTTCATATCGCAAATCGCAATAACAATATTTCAATTTGCAATA
>DASUBD010000057.1:0-8508 GCA_035763445.1 Candidatus Angelobacter sp. | reverse complement strand
CGGCGCCGCCGCAAAAGTGGGAGACAAGGTGCAGATTACGAACATCGTCTTCCATGAGAAGTCAGTCTATGTAGAAATCAATGGCGGTCCCAAGAAGAAGAGCAAGTGGTATCAGCACATCAGCATCTCGGGCGCGGGCGGAGGAGTTGCTGCTCCTGATGATCCGAATGCGGCCCAGCCCACGGGTGCGGCTGTCACGCTGGAATTCAATAAATATGTGCCGGAGATGAACGGCGACGAGCTGCAGAAATTATTGAGTCCGGTGCTCGACTTTAGCGTGAAGAGCGCGGCTGAAGTCTATATCGAAACCATGCCGCCAAAAATCCGCGAGGCCATGAAGAAACACGAAGTGCTGGTGGGCATGAATAAGGACATGGTCATCATGGCCATGGATCGACCGCAGCAGAAGGTCCGCGAGAAAGACGAGAACGGAAAAGAGTACGAGGAGTGGATTTACGGCGCGCCGCCAAAGGATGTGACATTCGTTCGTTTCAAGGGCGATGAGGTCACCCGGGTTGAAACCGCGAAAGTCGGCGGGGAGATGATCGTTAAGGACACAAAAGAAGTGGATGTAAAAGACGGCGTGGTTGCGCTGGCAACATTGCAAGCCAGCGGTTCACCGCAGGACGTGAAGACAGATCAGGGCGCGCAGCCGCAGACGCCGGCGAAGCGTCCCACGTTGCGCCGCGAAGGCGAAGCCCCCGATCCCTCAGTCCGGCGTGCACCCGCGCAAACGCAAACCCCGTCGGACCACGGCGACGAACCGCAGTGGGGATCCGATAAAAAAGGCGGCGATTCGCAGCCGGGCGGGCAGCAACAACCGCCGTTGCGAAGGTAGCAATCAGCAAAATTGGCGGCCATTGCTGACGAAGAATCGCAATCGCGTTACACTGAAAAAGTGAAGATTGCTCTCGGGCAGATCAACCCCACCATCGGGGATTTCACCGGCAATTCCAGAAAGATCATAGAATTTGCCCGCAAGGCGCATTCTGCCGGCGCTCACATGATTGTTTTTTCTGAGCTGGCGGTTTGTGGTTATCCTCCGCGCGATCTTCTTGAGAAACCCGCATTTGTCGCGCGCAGCCAACAGGTAGTCAAAGAGATTGCTGCGGCCGTTCCTGAGATCACCATTATCACTGGCTTCGTTTCGCCTGCTGCTGTGGAGACAGGCAAGTCCGTGATGAATTCCGGCGCCGTGCTGCGTGAGGGTAGGGTACAGTTCGTCCAATCCAAGATGCTGTTGCCTACCTATGATGTGTTTGACGAGCTGCGCTACTTTGATCCTGCGTCTTCTCAGAAAGTTCTGCCTTATTGTGGTAAGCATCTGGCCATCACCATCTGTGAAGACGCATGGAATGACAAGCATTTCTGGCATCGTCGCCTGTACAGCGTTGATCCTGTAGATGAGCTGCTGCGTGCCGGCGCTAACCTGGTGGTGAACCTCTCCGCATCGCCTTTCCATGTGGGCAAACGGGAGCTCAGGTACAACATGCTGCGCACTGTGGCTTGTGACAACAAGGTGCCGGTGGTGTTCGTGAATCAGGTCGGTGGCAACGACAGCCTGGTGTTTGATGGTTCCAGCATGGTCATAGCGCCCGACGGATGCATCGTCGCTCAGGCCAAATCCTTCGAAGAAGATTTGGTTTTCTTTGATACAGAAACCCTCAAAGGTGATCTTCACTCCCAGACGGAGAGTGGTGAGCCCAGTGCTTATGCCGCGCTGGTTCTGGGCACGCGCGACTACGTTCGCAAGTGCGGGTTCAAGCAGGCAGTAATCGGCCTGAGCGGCGGAATCGATTCTGCGCTTACCGCCGCGATCGCTGTTGATGGTCTGGGCAGGGAAAACGTAACTGGAATAGCCATGCCCAGCCAGTATTCTTCTGAGCACAGCATCAAAGACGCACGCGATCTCGCTTGCAATCTCGGCATCCGCTTTGAGGTGGTGCCCATTGGACCGACCTTTGATTGTTATCGAGCGGCACTGGCGCCTCTGTTTAAGGGTAAGCAGGAAGATGTGACAGAAGAGAACATTCAGTCGCGCATTCGCGGCAATATCCTGATGGCTTATTCCAACAAATTCGGCCATCTCGTTCTGACAACCGGCAACAAGTCTGAGGTGGCTGTGGGCTATTGCACTCTTTACGGAGACATGGTCGGCGGTCTCGGAGTTATCTCTGATGTTCCCAAAACCATGGTGTATCGATTGAGCCAGTACGTGAACTCGCGGAAGCCGGTCATTCCCGAATCCACCATGACCAAGCCTCCTTCGGCGGAGCTCAGGCCCGGGCAGAAGGACAGTGATACACTTCCGCCATACGAGATTCTGGACAACATACTGGAAGACTATGTAGAGGACTACCGCACGGCAGAGCAGATTGCCGCCGACCGCGGATATGACATTAAAGTGGTACGTGATGTTATCCGGATGATCGAGCGCAGTGAATACAAGCGTCAGCAGGCAGCGCCCGGCATCAAGATCACGCCAAAAGCATTTGGATTTGGACGGCGTTTCCCCATAGCGCAAAAATCGGAAGTCTAGATGAGAAAGCTCCCAGTCGCGGCAGCACTTTTACTGTCGGTGGTTATGCTCTCAGCACAATCACAGAAGCACCCGGCTGCCGGCCATAGCCCGGCAAAAACTGCAGTCAAACTGCCTACCGCGGCCGAGGTCGATCAAGCCCTGCAACGGAACTTCGGCTACGATCCTGCCATTACCTGGAAGGTGCTGCACATTGCTCCGTCTGACGTCCCCGGCATCGCTGATGTGGTTGTACTGCTCAACAACAAGGACTACGTGAACTTTTACGTCCTGCCGTCAGGCCAGAAAGCCATCCGCGGAGAGATGGTTCCGTTCGGGCCCAATCCGTTCGCGGAAAACCGCAGCAAACTCCGCCCTGCGGATGGCCCGTTACGAGGCCCGGAAAGCGCAGTAATTTCAATCGTCGAATTCAGTGACCTGGAGTGCCCTTATTGCAAGGCAGCTCAGCCCAACATTGATAAGCTCGCTTCGGATTTTCCCCGGGTGCGCTTCATTTTTCAGCAGTTTCCGCTCCCTATGCATCCCTGGGCCATGAAAGCTGCTTTGTACGCCGATTGCGCAGGGAAACAAAACCAGGCGGCTTTCTGGAAATTTATTGATAGCGTCTTTGAGAACCAGGGCAGCATTGCCCTTGCCACTGCGGATGACAAGCTGAAAGAATCCGCCACCGCTGCAGGTTTTGATGCTCAGAAGCTTTCTGCCTGTGCCGCGCTGCCGGCCACGGAAGCTCGAGTGAAAAAATCAATTGCGCTCGGTCAGTCGGTCGGCGTTCAGGGAACACCCACGGTTTTCATCAACGGGCGTAGCCTGCCCGGGCTGGGTGGATTGGATTACGACCATTTGAAGGAGTTGGTAGAGTTTGAAAGCCAGCATGCAGGGAAGTGAGCAATTTGAGAATGAGAACTGTTTCAAAAACTAAATTGTTTTTGCTGATTTTTTTGTTGCCGATGCTGGGGATCGCGCAGAGCAGTGGGGCAAAGAAAACTGCTTCACCCAGGCCGGCCAAAGCCACGTCATCGAAAGAAGCGCCAAGCACGTCTCCTCCTGTGCTGCTTCCCAGCAAGGAAGAGATTGAAACCGGCCTGAAGCGTACCTTCGGCTATGACCCGGCGATCACCTGGACCATCTATGACATTCGTCCTGCCGCCATTCCAGGACTGGTGGATGTGCTGGTCTCCATGAACAAGCAGAATCCAGTTCATCTTTATGTTTCGCCAAATACGCCATACGCCGTTGCGGGTGAAATGATCCCCTTTGGTCCGAATCCGTACGCTCCTGAACGGGAAAAGCTGAAGGCTGCTGACGGGCCGACTCAGGGCGCGGCCAAGCCTGTAATCGAAATTGTGGAATTCAGTGATCTCGAGTGCCCGCACTGCAAAAAAGCGGCGCCCATTCTGGACAAGCTGGTTACGGATTTCCCGCAGGTCCAGCTTACGTTCCAGCAGTTCCCCTTGCCTGCGACCATGCATCCGTGGGCGCTCAAAGCGGCTGAATATGCTGACTGCGCCGCTCAGCAGAAGAAAGACGTTTTCTGGAAGTACATTGATTCAATCTTTGAAAATCAGGGAAGCATTGCCGCTGCTACCGCGGACGACAAGTTGAAAGAGCTGGCCACTGCAACCGGGCTCGATGCCACAAAGCTCGCCGCCTGCGCCGCCGAACCGGATACGGAGACACGCGTGAACAAGTCGTTGAAATTCGGCCAGTCGCTCGACGTGAATCAAACGCCCACAGTATTCATCAATGGCCGCAGGGTGCTCGGAATTGGCGACATTCCTTATGAGCAATTGAAAACCCTGGTGCAGTTTGAAATTGATCACGCCGGCAGGTAATCCCGGCGCTGCTTACTTCACGCTCCATAGTGCGCTCGCGCCACGGTCGTGAAACGGTTTGCGTATCACGTAAGGCGTAACCACAAAGAGAATCTCATTGTGCGATCGCTCTCTGGAGTTGGTATTCATGATGCTGTTCAGCAGCGGCAATTGGCTGATGCCGGGATAACCTCGGGTAGAACGCAGTTCCTGGTCGCTGATAGTCCCTCCGACCACGGAAGGCTCTCCTGCACTGGCAGTAATGTTTCCCTTGAAGCTTCGGTTGGTGATCTCCGGAATGCCGTTCAGGGTCTGCGCACCCAAGCCCTGAATTTCCAGTTCAAGGTCCAGTTTGACATCTCCGGCGCTTTGCCAATGCGGCGTGACTTTCAGCGTCAATCCCAGGTCCACATACTGAAATTGCGGAGTGACTGCTGCATTTGAGGCGCCGGTGACGCTCACTGCCACAGTGCTAAAGTTCGCCGTGACCACTGGAAATTTGGTCCCCACCCGCACCGTAGCCGGCTCGCCATCAATGGCGCGCAGGTTTACGTGCTCAAGACTGGCTGCCGATGAGTTCGTCTCCGCCAGTTGTGCGGTGATGGGCGATACAACAATCCCGGTCAGTCCTAACCCTTTTCCAAAAAACACAAATGGCTGCAACAAGGGCGAGCCTTGCAGGTTGGCAAGGTCGCTGGAAGGGATCTTGCTTGGATCAATCGTCCCGTTGTGGTTCAGTGCATCGATCACACTCTGCGCGTCGCCTCCCAGCACGCGCCTGATCTCTGAAGGGATATTGAAAACCGTAAAATCGGTGGGCAGATTGATTCCGTACTTCAGGAGTTTGTCGCTGTCGAACTCATATCCGTTCACCACCAGCATGATCTCCGGTTTCGCGTCCATCACGTTATCAATGAAGCTGGCAACCTCCGCCACCTGATCTTTCGGGGCGCGGACCGTGATTGTGCTGTGGCCGGCATCCACGCTGACAAACTTCATGTCGAAGATAACCCGCATCATGTTTGCCAGATCGGTCAAGTCCGTCTGGCCGCTCACGTTGGCAACGTAGAACGTTCGCACCGCCATGCGCTCATATGCTGTGCGCATCTCCTGCGTGTCATTGGCCACAATGGCATCTTTGTTTGACACTGGAGCCCAGAATGTTTTCGTCATTTTGCCCAGCAGGTCAGTGACTGTATAAAAATCCACGTTATCCAGATCAAGACGGATCTGTCTGTTAGTGACGCTCTGGTCAAAATCAAACGTCACGCCGAAAACCTGCCCGATTTTCGTATACACGCTCCGCATATCAGGGCCGGCATGGATGCTTTTCTTGCCCGCAAGTGGTTGCAGATCAATGCTGTTCACCCCGGCCAATAACTCCATCACGCGATGCTGGTCAGGGTTGTCATCCGTAACGTCGCGCAGCCGCTGCTGCACATAACTGTTCTGCGGATCGCGTGCCAGCGCTTCCTTGAATTGGTCTGCCGCAGCTTTATTGTTTCCCATTGCGGCCAGCGCATTGCCCTTGTCCAGGTAGCTGCTCACAATCTGCTGCCGCAGCATCTCCCGTGTCAGCATGTACTCGGTATTAGAGGGCACCAGCCGTGAAGCGTCCGTGGCGGCGAGCAGGGCCTCTTCCACCTTGCCGGCCTTTTGCAACTCCTGGGCGCTTTTAAAGCGTTCGGCCGCCATCTTCTGGTCCTGTTTGGAGACAGGCTGCGGCTTGTCCTCAGCAAAAGCCGCGAGAGACAAAAAAAACAACAGAATGGTGCAAGTCCACTTCATCAGGAATTCACATTTTACCTTTATTCAGAACGCTTTCCGGAGGTTTGTTTGCGGTCGTTACCGAAGTTTTTAGAATGAAAATCCCTGTTGGGGAGTTATTGGCTTGTGATATGGCTTTTGTGCGCTTAGGCCCGATCACGTTGCGCTTACGGCGATTTCGCGCGCTTACGGCGATCTCCATGCCTCTCCTCCATTTCTTCCAGCGACTTCGGCCAGTCTTCCCGCAACAATCGGCTGAGAGATCGGTCCGCCAGGAGCTTGCCTTCCGTCTGGCAGCGCGGGCAATAGTTCGTCTCGTTCGATGCATACCGGATTCTCTGCACTTTTGTGCCGCAGTGGGGGCATGGCTGGCCGTAGCGGCCGTGGACCGCCATCTCGGGCCGGAACGCCGTCACTTTCTCCGGAAACGTGCTTTTCCTGCCTGAGGCCAGGCCTGATTCCGCCCGAAGCCGCTCAATCCACGTCAGCAACGTGCTTTGTGTCGCCTGATGAAGCCGAGCAATCTCCTCCGGCTTGAGCCGCTGGGTGAGCGCTACGGGTGAAAGCCCGGCTGCGTGGAGGATTTCATCAGAATAGGCGTTCCCGATCCCGCTGAAATAATGCGGGTCCGTCAGTGATCTCTTCAGAGTGTGATTGGCTGATGTCAGCACCCTGGTGAACTCTTCGAGAGAAGCTGCCATAACATCGATTCCACCGGGATCCAGGTTCTTGAGTGCCGAATCTCCTCGTACCAGGTGGACCGATGCGCGCTTTCTCGTTCCGGCCTCGGTCAGGGTCAGCGTGCCATTATCAAAATCAAATGCAGCCAGCACACGCCGGCCATCTGGAACTTTGCGCTTGTCACTCCAGTGCAGCCTTCCGGAAATCATGAGATGAAGCACCAGCCACAGCCGTCCGCCATCCCTCGAAGCAGTATCCGACGCAGCAAGCTCCAAGCCAAAAGCAATCCGCTTTCCCACCCGCCTGAGCCCAGCCACCTTGCGGCCCTCTGCCCATGAGATTGGAGGATCAGCTGTGCGCAATAACGATGGCCCGGCTATCAGAATGCGCTCCAGCAGATGTCCCAGCACCCGCTGCTCCAGCGCTTCAATGTAAACCGTGATGTCGGGAAGTTCTGGCACCAGCTTTTTATCCCGAGCGCAGCGAGGGATCCCTATGGCCTTCCGGATTACTTGCCACGATTACCAAACTAGAGCCCGTGTCGTTCCTCTGCTGCCTTCGCTCCTCCGTGTTTCAAAGGCGTTGGGCTTTTTCCAGCAAATCCGTCGCACATGCAAAACACGCATCCGGTTCGCACGCAAGCAATTCAGAAAATTTATAAATCCCGGTAGCCAGCGCAATTACGGCCGTTCCAACCTTGCGCGCTGCTTGAATATCAGATGGCGTGTCGCCCACAAAGAACACGGGCCCATTGCTGCCAATCATCTTTTTTCTTGCCTGCTCCATACCATGGCGAAAAATGTCCACCCGGTATTCTCGCGGATGGGAGAACGACGCAAAGGAAAACAGAGGTTTGAGTCCTGCCTTCTCCAGCTTCAACCAGCCGATCGGTTCCAGATTGCCGGAGACCACTCCCAGGGCCTTGCTCCGGCTGCGGAGATGCTCAAGCAATTCTGGGATGGCCGGGCACAATTCCGGGTTCAATTGCTCGCGGTTGCTTCCCACCTCAGCGCACATCCGTTCCATAATTTCCGGCAACGCAACATTGATTGCGGCGTCATCCATCCCTTCCCGCCGCAGCACAGCCCGCAGAATTCCGGGATCGGTGTTTCCATGCACGTGCACCCCTTCAATGCTTGCTTCAATTCCGAGCACTTCTCGCATGGCATTCCGAAAGGCAAAATAATGGACGGCATCACGGCTGTTCAGCAGTGTCCCATCGATATCAAACAGGTAGGCTGAAGCAGCTGCCCAGTCAAAGCCCGGACGCATATAAGCCCGCTGCTGCGGCAAAGGTTCAGGCATGTTGGGATTTCCAGAAAAACGCGTGTTGGATTGTTCCGTCGGAACCGGATTCATTCCCGGTTGGATTCATCAGCAACGGCAAGAGCTGCCGCTGTTTATCGAACTGCTTTCTTTTCCAGCGCCAACGGCTTTTCGCTACGTACGGGACGTCTGCCGCCTTCGCGAAACTGCCGCACATCCAGCTTGAGTTCAGCAATCGTACGGCTCAGCGTATTTCTGTGCATGCCCAGTTCGCGCGCAGCCTTGCACTGGTTTCCTTTGTTTTGCTGCAGCACGTTCATGATAAAGCGCTTCTTAAACTCACGGACAGCTTCTGAGTAGAGAATACCGCTGGTGTGCATCTGCGCCACAAGTGCTTCGAGCTGGTCCTTCACGAGTTCCTCTCTTTCCAGGTTGTCGCCCATG
>DASUBD010000056.1:0-20837 GCA_035763445.1 Candidatus Angelobacter sp. | reverse complement strand
CAGAACGCTATATTGCGGACAGAAATTCTGCTGCCCTTTGGTGCAAGCCTCGCAATAGCCGCAAAAGGTATGCGGCGCAAGAAGGACGCGCTGGCCGGGCTTCAGATCAGTGATGTATTCGCCGACTTCTGAGATATCGCCTGAAACGTCGCTGCCGTTGATATGCGGCAGTCTGATTCCCGGCAGTCCCTTGCGGATGAACAGGTCAAGATGGTTCAGCGCGCAGGCCTTCACCCGCACCAGGACCTGGTCCTTGCGCGGCTTGGGATCGGGAACATCTTCATACTTCAAAACTTCAGGACCACCGAATTCATGGAAGCGGATGGCTTTCATTTCTGCTCCTCAAGCGAATATGCGAATTTACCAAAAATCCATCACGGAGGCACGTAGACACGGGAAATTTGGTAATTGGGTAATTGGGTAATTTGGTAATGGGTAAATGAAGACCGAGCGATGGCAATGCCCGAAAAATTACCAACTTACCAAATTACACAATTACCAAATTACCCATTTACCAAATTACACAATTACCAGATTGTTAAGAGCGTTTACGCATTCTGGCACGCCACAGTGCGCCTCCTTGCATGACTGCCTTAGAATAGACCCGTGGATATCTACGAGGAAATAACCCGTCTCCGCAAGGAAGGCCGCCGCGGGGCGCTGGCCACCATCATCAATGTGCGCGGCTCCATCCCGTCATTTGAGACGGCCAAGATGCTGGTGCGAGAGGACGGCACCATTGCGGGTACCATCGGTGGCGGCTGCGTTGAAGCGGAAGTATGGGAGGCGGCCCGCGAAGTGATGAAGAATGAAAAGCCGCAGACGCTCACCTTCAACCTGAATAACAATCCCAAGTACGATACCGGTTTGGTTTGCGGCGGTACGCTGGAAGTCTTTGTTGAGCCCGTTCTCCCCATCTCCACGCTCTATATTTTTGGCGCAGGCCATGTTGCCTGGAGCCTGTACAAAGTCGCGCGCATGTCCGGCTTTGATGTTGTAGTCACGGATGACCGCGAAACCTACGCCAATCGTGAGCGCTTCCCCGATGCGCGTGACATCTATGCCGATGAGTACGAGCAGGTGATGGCCCAGCTTGCCCCTAACGATACCTCGTACATCGTGATCGTTACCCGCGGGCATCGCGACGATATGCGCGTGCTCCGCTGGGCTGCGGAAACTCCTGCTCGTTACATCGGAATGATCGGCTCCCAGCGCAAAACCATTGCTATTTACAAAGAGCTGGAAAAGGAAGGCATCGCTGCGGACAAGCTGGCTCGCGTGTACGCGCCGGTAGGCATCGATATCGGCGCGATTACGCCGGAAGAAATTGCCATTTCCATCGTGGCAGAGCTCATCGCCATCCGCCGTGGTTCGGCTTCTCCACTGCCACACATGAAGAGCACAAAAGCTGCGGAGATCCTCGCAAACCAAAGCAAAACCTAGACCGCTGATTACACTGATCTGACTGGTTTCCACTGATTCAGAGAAATAGAAAATCAGAGCGGAATTTCTTCGTAAGTCTGTATCATAAAAACAGCAATGCCTCTTTCTCCCTCATTTGCCGGGGTGATTCTGTCTGCGGGCGCATCCTCGCGCATGGGCCGCGATAAAGCTTTGTTGCCGTGGCAAAACGGAACGTTTCTCTCTGCGGCGATTCAGGCACTGCAGCGTGAGACAGAATTTGTACTGGTGGTTGCGGGGAAAAACGCGCCCAACCTGACCCCGGTCATCTACTCCAACGCTGCGTTCCTGGTGGTGAATCCCCACCCGGAACTTGGCCAAATGAGCTCTCTGCAACGCGGGCTGGAAGAAGTGCTTAACCGCGGCCGCGATGCCGCGATCGTTACGCTGGTCGACCGTCCCGCTCCTCGCGATGAAACCATTCATCAGTTGAAATCAGCATTTCTCCAGGCGGACGATAACGTCTGGACTGCTGTGCCCGAATACAACGGCAGGCATGGCCATCCTTTTCTGGTGGGCAGGGAGATGATTGAAGCTTTTTTGCGTGCCCCCGCCACCAGTACCGCGCGTGACGTGGAGCATGCTCACCAGCAGCATATCCTGTACGTTCCCGTAGACGATCCGCTCGTTGCGGTCAATGTGAATACTGAAGAAGATTACGAGAAACTGCGCCTTGGGCTAACCGTTTGAAAACCGATCTCAACCTTTCATCCTCCGCGCAAGCTTTCCTTGATTCCGTGCTGTCTCTGCCCCCATCCGTTGCTGTTTTTGATTGCGATGGCACGCTCTGGAGCGGAGACTCAGGAGCCGATTTCTTCTACTGGGAAGTAAAGCGCGGCTTGCTCCCGCCGAAAATTGCCGAGTGGGCCCTGGCCCGCTACGACGAGTACAAGCGCGGCAACGTTGGGGAAGAACTTATGTGTGGTGAAATGGTTACCATTCACCACCAGATTCCTGAGCGTCTGCTGGAGACCGCCGCCGCCGATTTCTTTGCTGAAATCGTTGAGCCCCGTATTTTTCCTGAAATGCTGCAACTTACGCGCGAACTGCGCGACCTCGGTTGCGATCTCTGGGCTGTTTCATCCACCAATATATGGGTAGTGCGCGAAGGCGCTGCCCGCTTTGGTATTCGCCCGGAGAACGTTCTCGCTGCCTGTGTTCACATTGAAGAAGGGCTGGCGACGGACCGCCTTCATCGCGTACCCAGCGGCCCCGCGAAAGCTACAGCATTGAATGAGGTGCTGGGCAAAAAGGTTGATGCCTGCTTTGGCAATTCCATCCATGACCTCGCGATGCTTGAAATCGCGCGGCGCCCGTTTGTAATCAATCCCAATCCTGATCTGGAAAAGATAGCGGTTGCGAGGAACTGGCAAATCTATTGGCCCACCGGTACCAAAGACTAAGCGGGAAGCACTTGAGGAATTAGATCACCGGATCACCCGATCACGTGCGATCAACCGATTTACTTGAAAAGCTCTTCCAGCTTGGCTTTGAACCATTCCCAGCCCGTAAGCTGCTGCCGAGGCGGTATGGCGGGAATCCAACTCTTCAGGTTTTCCACCTGACGGAAATCGCTCGGTATCTGGAACAATGATGGATCAAGCGGCCCCTGCTTAAGCTCCAGGATCTCTGAACCCCATGTTGACGCCAGCATTCTCATGGCGCCGTTACGTCCAGGCACCTGGCTCCTCACAGTGGTGGTTACTTTTACCGGAAACCCGGGCTCCACGCCGGTGCGGTGCAGTTCGATATTGTCCATTTTGTTCAGGCAATTGGTGGTGGGCTCGGCGGAAACCACTGACGCAACCACCACGCCGTATGCATTCGTCTTGGGCTGGCCCCATTCCGGAACGACGGAAGAATCCAGGTACCACCCGTCCGTCTCACTGTCTGATCCCAGAGAGCATGCGCCGGGGCTGGCAATTCGCCTCTCACGCGTAACGATGTGCCGAGCGGTTCGCCCGAAAAATGTTTTGCGTTCGCCGGTATCGGTGCTGGTCGTCCAAATCTGCAAAGTGCCGCCGGAATCAGCCACTGTCTTGGTACTCGGCGTTACAGGCTTGCCGTGCGCGTCAGTTTCATAGGTGACGTATTCTTTTGCCTGCAGATCCATCACGTAAACACGGTCATGTTCGCCCCGCTGGATAATGCTGGCCATGGGAGGGCCAGACCACGCTCCCGCATGCGTCTGCCACTCATTGCGCATGCGCTCCGGCGTCATGTACTCCGTTCGCATATCAACGAAGCCGCCGGTCACCTGGCGCGTGACGATCTTTACCCCGTTCACCGCCGGTCCCGGAAACACCATCGAATTCAATGACAAAAGAATGATTAGAAAAAGTGGCATACATTTTCTCTCTCGCCTGGGCAGGGCGAATTATGGGGAACAATTGTACTAGCATTCACGCGAATGTGAGCTGATTTTAATGTTCGCAATTTCTATGCGTTCACCTTCTTGAGCACCTGGGACAGCACATCCATGGCCAGGTGGGATGCATGCATTGACGCATTGGTGAGCCCGCCCAGGGCTTCCACCAGTTGCTCTCGCTGCATGGCAGCAGCTTCGCTGAGAGACTTACCCACAATCATCTCAGTCAGGCATGAACCCGCAGCAATGGAAGCCACGCAACCGCGCGTGCGGTAGCGAATCTGTACGATCCGTCCGTCGGCTACCTTGATTGCGAGCGTCATCACATCTCCGCAGACAGGATGCTCCAAACGCGCCCGGGCATCAGCATCCGGCAACTCTCCCACGTTACGAGGATGCTCAAAATGGTCGAGAACTATTTCCGAGTAGCTCAATGACTTGCCAAGCCTGGCCAGATTCAATTCTATAATCCAATCATGCCAGAAAGGCTGATTCCGCAGCGAGTCGTCTCTCTTCAACCCAGTATCACTGTTACTCTGCGTGATCTCGGGCTGCTGGACCGGCTGGCAGCGTGCACAAAATACTGCCTCGAGATCTGTCCAGAGCTAAAGAGTACTCAGGTCACCATTGTGGAAGATTCCTGGTCAGCCAAAGCGGAGCAGATTCTCTCCGTTACTCCTGACCTGGTTCTTGCTTCCGTTCCTTATCGCATGGAGTCTCTGGCTGAGATCATGAAAGCGGGCGTGCCCTGCCTGTGTCTATCGCCAAAATCGCTTGCTGACGTGTACTCGGACATTCTGCACATTGCGCGAATCGTTTCTTCAGAGCGGGCAGGCGGCGCAGAACTGCGTGCCTTTCGACTTATTGATTTAATGCGCTCTGAGATCGAGCAGGTGCGGGCAAAAACTTTCTCCATGCCGAGGCCGCTGGTTTATTGCGAGGAGTGGGGCAAGCCGCTGATTCTTTCCCAGCCATGGGTGGCCGAACTGGTGGATGCCGCTGGAGGACGCTTCTTCGGTACGCCCGGCAGGCAAACGACAGAAGAGGAAGTTTTGGCGGCCGGTCCTGAAGTCATCATCGCGGCGTGGTGCGGAGCGGGTGATCGCGTTCCCCTGGAAAAGGTCGTCGCGCGGCGCGGCTGGGAGCGAACTCAGGCTGCGCGGAATGGCCGCGTCTACTGCATCAATGACGAATTCCTGAATACTCCTGCGAGCACACTGCTGGATGGACTGCGGGCACTGGCAGCGGCGATTTATCCGCAGATTTTTCCGGCTTCCCGGGGATTGCGTGCGATTGAGCTTTCAACATATTCGCAACACGGGGGAGCAGAGTAGACTGAAGATTTGCAAGATCTTGGGGGCACACCAGCGGACTACGCTCCGGTTAATAAGCGGTAGCACAGGCGCCCTCGCCTATGCGGACGAAGGGATTTCATTTCTGAGCCCTCATTCTTGCTGCAGTCTGAGGCTTGGGGCAAGGTGAGCGATCAGAGATCCCACGCTTGACCCGTTGCGACAGATTTCTTGCATTCAGCGGCGTTGTATCCCGTGGCTCCCAAAAATATCAACCGCACAGGCGAGGGCGCCTGTGCAACAACTCCTGGACCGAATCAGCCTGAGGCAATGAAACAAGTAGTAGCTGCTCTCATCATTCGTGATCACAAGGTGCTGGTCTGCCAGCGCACGCGGCACCAATCCATGCCGCTTAAATGGGAGTTTCCTGGAGGAAAAGTCGAGCCCGGGGAAGATCATCGCGATGCTCTTCGTCGCGAGTTGGAAGAAGAGCTTGGCATACTTGCAAAGATTGGCCCGCAGGTCACGACGATTCGGCACACATACCCGGGAGGAGCCGGTTTCGAGTTGCACTTCTTTCTAGTCCACGAATTTACCGGCGAGCTCCAGAACCGTATCTTTCGCGATGTGCGGTGGGCGGAGAAAACAGAATTGCCGGCGCTCGATTTCCTGGAAGCAGATGTTCCGCTGGTTAAGCAAATCGCTGCCGGCGAGTTGTTCTAGATTTTACCCAGGATCTGGCCCCACAGGTTCCAGATCAGGGCGCCGGTCAATCCGATCATGATGATGCTGGTGCTCCATGCAACTGTGTTGGCGAATCTGGAATTGCGGTACTTGCCCATCAGTTCTGATTTATTTACCAGGCGAAGCATGAAGATCAGTACAAAAGGCAGCAGAATGCCATTTGCCACCTGGGAGAAAAGGATCAGCTTGATGAGAGGCATTCTGGGGATCAGCACCATGCCTGCGCCTCCAACGATCAGCAGCGTGTAGATCCAATAGAAGGTTGGCGCTTCAGAAAACTTCTTGTTGATTCCTGATTCAACGCCCAGGCCTTCGCAGATGTTGTACGCCGTTGCCAGCGGCAGAATGGCGGCGGAGAGCAGGGCCGCATTCACCAGTCCCACGGCAAACAGAAGCGAAGCGAAATGCCCTACAAGCGGCTTCAGGGCAACGGCGGCTTCAGCCGCGTCAGTGATTTCGTGATGCCCTGAGACATACAGCGTGGCGGCACAGGCTACAACGATGAAAAAAGCAATGACGTCAGTAATGATGCATCCCAGGATCACGTCCCACCTGGAGAGCGCATATTGTCTTTTGCCGATTCCTTTTTCCACAATTGAAGCCTGCAGGTAGAACTGCATCCAGGGTGTAATGGTGGTTCCCACAAGCCCAATCACCAAAATGAGATAGTCACTTTGCGTGCTCACAACCGGAACAAAAGTGTCTTTCAAGGCCCGGTGCCAGTCAGGGTGGGCCAGCAACGCGGATACGGGATAAGCAAAGTAAATGAGTGAGAAAACGATGAGTATTCGTTCGACAGGTTTGTAGGAACCCCGCACCACCACAGCCCACACCAGAACCGCCCCAATCGGCACAGCGATGTATTTGCTGATATGGAAAATGCCCATGCCAGAGGCCACACCGGCGAATTCGGACATGATGTTGCCGAAATCGGCAAGGCCCAGCACTGTCATGGTGAAGAAGGTAGCGCGCAGCCCAAATTCCTCGCGGATCAGGTCTGCAAGGCCTTTTCCCGTGACCGCGCCCATGCGGGCAGCCATTTCCTGAACAACAATCAGCGCAATTGTGGTGGGGATGAGAGTCCACAGCAGGGTGTAGCCCAGTTTGGCGCCGGCCTGCGAATAAGTAAGGATTCCGCCGGGATCGTTATCAACGTTGGCAGTGATGAAGCCTGGGCCGAAAACGGCAAAGAACGCCAGCAGCCGGTACTTCATTGGCCCAATGCCAACCCGGCGCACTGCACCTTCTTTTCTTCGGAATATTTTCAGCTTCATCATGCGGCATATCTTTAAAACCTTTCGCAGAATAAATGAGATCAGGATAAGCGGCAACCGCGGCATCTGATTCTCTGCCATAGTGTGGGCGTGGTTGTGGCTTTTGCGTGAACGCCTGTATGCTAGCCATTCAATGGCAGCCCAACACGAGTTCTCGTTGGTCTTCATCGAATTGGGCCTGGCCATCATGGGCCTGGCTATTCTCGCCCGTATTGCTGCGAAGGTTGGCTTCTCATCTATTCCTCTTTTTCTCATTGCCGGCCTGGCTTTCGGCAATGGCGGGCTGGCCCCGATGCATTTGAGCCAGAACTTCATCCAGATAGGAGCCGAGATCGGAGTCCTGCTGCTTCTGTTTATGCTAGGCCTCGAATACACAGCAGAAGAGCTCTGGACCAACCTTAAGTTGGCCATTCCCGATGGCATTCTCGATTTTGCTGTGAACTTTTCACCTGGATTCGCAGCCGGGATGCTGTTGGGATGGAAACCACTGGTCGCGGTTCTGTTTGGAGGGATTACCTATGTTTCTTCATCGGGTGTCATCGCGAAGATCCTGGCAGATTCTGGCCGGATGAATAACATTGAGACCCCGCTGGTGCTCTCCATACTGGTATTTGAGGATCTGGTCATGGCCGTGTATCTACCCGTCACCGGGGTCTTGCTGGCCGGGGGAGGAATCAGGAACATCCTGCCTTCGGTTTTTATTGCGGTGGCAGTCGTTGGACTGGTCTTGTTCGTTGCGTTGCGTTACGGTGGCCGGCTGAGCAAGCTTGTCGCCCACAAGTCAGACGAAGTCGCCGTGCTGACCGTTTTCGGACTCGTGCTTCTGGTAGCTGGTGTAGCCGAGCGTTTCCGGGTCTCGGCCGCCATCGCTGCATTTCTTGTCGGCATCGCTGTATCAGGACAAATTGCTGAACAGTCACGTCGCCTTGTGACTCCTTTGCGGGACCTTTTCGCTGCTACGTTCTTTTTCTTCTTTGGCCTGGAGGTGGATCCTAAAGAACTCTCGTCCGCCCTTCCGGTGGCCCTTTGCCTTGTCGTGATCACGGCGGCCACCAAGTTATTCGCGGGGTTTATGGCAGCGCGACGGAGAGGCTTGGACCGCCGAAGCGGATTGCGAGCGGGAGTGCTGCTGATTCCGCGTGGCGAGTTTTCCATCGTAATCGCCGGGTTGGGTGCGGCACTTGAGCCAACCCTGGCCACAGTCTCTGCTGCTTATGTGATGGTTCTCGCCGTTCTTGGACCGGTTCTGGTGCGCTTTATAAAGTGACCCTTGATCTTATTGAGCTCTCATTTTGAGCTCTCATTGGCTCAATGAGAGCTATTCCTTGCCACGCAGCAGGCTGATTACATCGTCGGCTGTGATGATGCCGGTCAAATGTCCGTACTCGTCCACCACCGGCAATGTCAGCAGGTTGTATTTGTCAAACAACTCCGCAACTTCTTTTTCACGGCAGCCTGCGGCGCAGGAAACAACATGCTCCGGAGTAAGTGTGGACAGCCTGGTACCGGCGGGGGCGAGCACCAGCGAAACCAGGGGAACTGCCCCAACCAGTTTCTCTTCCTGATCCACCAGGTAAATGGTGCTGATGGATTCAGCTTCGCCTTCAAACTGCCGCAGCTTTTCAACTGCGTCACCCACTGTGTTCTCTGGCGAAAGGGCCAGGAACTCGGTCGTCATGCGGCCGGCTGCCGTATTCTCGTGGTACTCCAGCAGCTCGGAAACCTCTTCCCGTTCCTCGGGCTCCATTTCTTCCAGAATTCCTTCTGAGGTTTCCTCCGGCAGATCGCCCAGCAGATCAGCCGCCGCGTCAGGGTCCATCTCCTCCACAATGTCCGCGGCCTTCTCTGATTCAATGGAACGCATAAGTTCCACCTGGAGCCGGGGATCGATTTCCTCCAGAGTTCCCGCTGCCACTTCTTCATCGAGCGAGCCGAATACGGCCTCGCGCTCGGCTGGGGCCAATTCTTCCAGAATGTCGGCAATGTCCGCGGGATGGAGCTTGGACAGGCGCTCATATTCCAGCTTGAGACGTACTCTGCGGGCCGGATCAGTCTCAATCAGGTCGACTGCGGACCAGGGAATGACTTTTTCGGGAATGCGGCCGGCCAGGGCTTCAATGGCGGAGCTTGGCGCCAGTCCTTTCAATAAGCGCCGCACCGCGCCGCGAAGTCCAATATCCACACGGCCGATTCGCAGCTTGATGCTGCCATTCACCGGCTCAGGTTGCAGATCCACGTCGTTGACGCGGACTACTTTTCTTCCCGAAACGTCAATAATTTGCTGGTCGAGCAGGTCTCGTTCCAGCAGGAGCATGCCTTCCGAACTGACCAGAGGCGCCCATTGATCAGCAGTGGTGCTGGCCCGCACCGTGGCCCCAAGGACCGCGTAGACGTGCTGTGATGGCAGCAGGCGGTCGCCTTCGCGCGTCTTTACGATGAATTCCGAGACGCGATTCGGGTCGTCCTGGGGTGAGAGCGCCACTTCCCGCACGTGTCCGGCGACATGCCCCGATGAGTCGTACACCGGGGCGCCCAGAATGCGCGAAAGTGCAATCTCCTGATGCATTTTCCAGCCTTGTTCGCAGAATACAAAATGTCTTCTATGGTTGCCACCTCATTCTCAGGATTTTGAGCGCAAAATCTGGATTTGAGCCTGGTCCGGGAATCTGCCAAACTCTTTAGCGATTGAACGCGGGCAGATTGCCAGGCACGACCCGGCTCTGGATGGCAAATTTTTGCACGTCCTTACTACGGCGCAAAAAACGCAAAATTCTGAATCCGCCGGGATGGCAAATGATTCAGTTATTGAATACAGGAGAAATCACATGGGCATCCAAGTCACTGACCTGCACCTCTTTCGTGACCAACTGGTGCTGCGCCGCCACAAGCTGCAGGCAGCCGCGGCCCGGGCTCAGGATTCCGCACGTTCAGCCAGAACCGATACGGCCAATCTGGTCCAATTGCTTGAGCAGGTGGATAAGGCCCTGGAACGTGTAGAAGCCGGCTCGTATGGAGTTTGTGAAATGTGCCGTGGAGAACTGGAGCCGCAACGCCTGCTGGCCGATCCCCTGGCCAGGGTTTGCCTTGATTGTCTCAGGCCAGATGAGGCGCGAGCACTGGAAAGGGACCTGGAACTGGCTGCACGCATCCAGAACGGACTTCTCCCCAAGCAGGACCTGCACATCGGCGGCTGGAAGGTTTCCTACCACTACGATCCTGCGGGGCTGGTCAGCGGCGACTATTGTGATGTGGTCACCCACGGCGATGACATCTATTTCATGCTGGGGGACGTCTCCGGCAAAGGCGTTGCAGCTTCCATGCTGATGGCGAACCTCCATGCCATGTTTCGAGTTCTGGTGCCTTCAGGATTGCCTCTGGCGCAACTGGTGGAGCGGGCCAATCGCATCTTCTGTGAGAGCACCCTGCCAACCCAGTACGCCACCCTGGTTTGCGGCAGGGCAAAGCCGTGCGGAGAAGTGGAACTTTCAAATAGCGGTCATGTCTCGCCCCTGCACGTCAGTCTCAGTGGCGTAAATGCGATTGAGTCTTCCACGGTGCCCGTTGGGCTGTTCTGCGACCAGCAATTTACCTCTACCAGAATCAACTTCTCTCCCGGAGACATTCTGGTCCTATATACGGACGGTCTCACAGAAGCCCTTGGCCCGGACGGCTCAGAATATGGTCCACAGAGACTCTCGCGTCTCATTGCCGAATGTCGTTCCAAAGGCTCCCGCGAGCTTGTGGAACAATGCATCCAAGACATTTTGGCATTCCGTGCAGGCGCTCAAAAGCTGGACGATCAGACCCTGATGGTGCTGCAATTTGCGCCGGTTCGGCATTGATCTGCCTGGAACTTTCGAGTGCCGGACGGAGTCTTTGTTGAGTTCCCAGAACAGGAATCACGGGAGAGGAGTGACATCAGCGGTTTGACAATTGACTCTCCGCATAGGCAAACTACCGGTTCGCCCAGCCGTCAGCAGGCCAGCACGCCTTAGCAGACATTTGTGGACCGCAACATGACAAAACGGGTGTCGTACACGCTGGCATCCACCCTGGAAAGCGTCAACCGCGCAGAGACCATTGCAGCGGAAACCGCTGCCAAGGCGGGATTCAGTGAGGACGACCAGTCCAACATTGCCATGGCCGTTAGGGAAGCCACGGTCAACGCGGTCCTGCACGGCAATGCGTACGATCCGCAAAAGAGGGTCCTTGTTGTTTACGAGAAGACCAGCGATGCGCTGGTGATCACCATTCAGGACGAGGGCAAAGGGCTGGATCCGCTGGAACTGCCTGATCCGCTTGCGCCGGAGAACCTGATGAAGGGCTCCGGGCGAGGAATCTTCCTCATCAAGGCATTTATGGATGAGGTGAAGTTCAGAAACACGCAACCCGGGACAGAGATCACATTAATCAAGCATCTAGGCCGCAGCGCGGCGAATGAGGAGGAATCAAAGTGACAATGAAGGTAAGCAGTCGGCAGGTGAACGGCGTCACGGTTGTGGACATGATGGGACGCATCACCCTGGGAGAAGGCAGCGTAGTGCTCCGGGATACCATCCGCGATCTGCTAGGCAAGGGAGAAAAGAAGATCCTGCTGAACCTGGGCAACGTTACCTACATTGACAGCTCGGGCATAGGCGAGCTGGTCAGCGCCTTCACCTCGGTCCGGAACCAGGGCGGCGAGTTGAAGCTGCTCAATCTCACCAAGAAGGTCCATGACCTGCTCCAGATCACCAAGCTTTATACGGTGTTCGACATAAGGGACGACGAAACCGCAGCAGTGGGAGCGTTCAAGTAAACCAGCGTGAGGCGGGCAGGTTTCTCTGCCTGCCTGCATGCACGCTTCTCTCGTCGCCCAGAATCTCTTGCCATCTGGGCTTCTCAACCTTTCAATCGCTTATTTGTGCTGTTCCGGAGAAGCCGCCGACGTTTTTGGAGCGTGAGCGAATCTGGGTGCGTTCCTTTCGTTTTCGGCCATCCCTTGTTGTGCCTGTTTGACGCCAAGCTGGATCAGCTTCTCTGCACTGGCGGAATCAAAGCTTTCCACCGCTACCACAACGTTCTCTGTCTGCTGGATGTAAACATCGCCGTCAGACGTTGAGTAGCGTTCCACTCCCGCCTTGCCGGAGTCTGCTGGAGCGTGCCGGAGGTCCTGATAACGTCTTGGGAGAGCTGCCGCATAAAGCCTGGCAAAGTAGCGGGCTGCATCCTCATCTGACCAGCGCGAAATGTAGTAAAGACCAACGTGTGCGGTGGAATTGCCATCCTTGGGGGGCATGCCTTTGTGGCCCGCAGCATAGTAGACGCCGCCACGCCATTCTTTGCTCAAAGTCTTGGCGATCTGCTCATTGGAATAAACCTTGAGCAGAATGTTCACATCCAGTTCACCTACAGCTCCTGCGTCGTACGGCTCATAGTCTTTCTTGAGGAAGCCAACATCCGGTAGAAACAACGTAGGCACGCGATGGCCCGCAAGGTACTCGTCCGGCTGCATGACTTCGCGCGTGGTCGCCGGCATTTGATCGAGCACCTTCTTGTAGGCCGCAGATTTTCCACCTGCCACCAGCACGTCTTTAATGAACCGCATCCCGTAGCGGTAGGGAAAGATGAGTTCGTCTTGCAGCAGCAGCGGAGCGCTGTCAAAAACAGGGCTGCTCTTGTCCTTTTCCATGGAAGAAAGCATAAGGTCGACGAATTCCGGTGAATCCGCCACACTCTTGCCCGCCGGCGCCAGCATGTAGTCCACCAGCACGATCATGCCCTGGCCTTCCATGACTGCACTGCGACACGTGGATTCTTCGTCATTCCTGACCAGAGCGCGCAGGTCCGTCAGCCCTTTTTTCTCAATCTGCTCGTCTTCCTTGCTCATCTTTTCCAGGTCATAGCTCTGGTCCTGGAGCGCGTGCGTGAGCTCGTGGGCCATTACCGCCTTTTGCATATCCGGCGCAACCCAGTCGAGCAGGTTCATGGTCTTGGTCTTCTCGTCGTAGTAGCCGGCCACCTGCTCGGTCAGCAATTTGATGAGGAAATTGTGCAGATTAAACGTCCGCGGCAGCAGACCAAATTTCTTCAGCACCAGTTCTGAACGTTCAAAACGGATGCGATCCACATCATTCTCAAGCTTATCGGAGATGTATTTTTCCACTTGCTCCCGGCTGACAATCTGCTTTTTTACGCTGTGTTTAATCGGCAGGAGCGTGTCCTGGCTGACGAAGCGCAATACCTCGTCAACCGAAGCCAGCAGTTCTTTGGCTTCCTCCGGCGTGAGTTTGTGTTCCGGTTCGGGTTCTTCCTCGATTTCCACTTTCGCGTTGGGTCTGGGCTTGGGCGAGGTCTGCGGCGCAGCCGGAGCTGTTGGAGCGGGGCTGGCCGTGGGAGCGGCCTGGGGCGAAGGCGATTGCTGCGTCGGGGAACCGGTCTGGGCGAAAATTAGCGTAGATAAAACGAAACAAATTATGGACAGGATAACAAGGTGTCTTTTCATGGAATAGATTCGAGAGGTACGTCGGCTCCTTGCCAATGGCTATTCATGATTGTACGCCCTTAATCTCACGCCTTTTGCGCTCTGGTCATTCGGGAACTAAAGAGGGCTGTCGCCGCTCGCCTGGCATTACCTCGGTACTCTTGTACGGTTAGGCATTTCGCAATATAAAGCGGTGGGCCAGAGTCTCGCCTTGCTGGCCAGAAAGCCTATGAAAAAGTACGTTTTACATCCTTGGAAACTTACCTCTGTTTACTGCTTATTCCTGTTTTTGATGATGCTTTGTGGGGGAATTCAGGCCCAGGATGACAGCTCTCTTGCTGAGGTGAAGCCCGTACCTGTCCTGACCGGTTCCACGGCATACTTCACGCGCGTCAACGGTGGTAAGGTTCAGGATGCTCCAACCGTAAGCCCGCTCTTGTTGTTGCCCATCGGTGATCACTTGCTGATCGAATCCAAAGCTGGCTTGTCTGATACGTTTAGCAAAAACGCCCAGGGCGATTACGCCGGCACCGTTTCTTATGGCATGGCCTACGCCCAGGCCGACTACATTACTAAGTACGCCACGTTTACCGCCGGGCGGTTTACTACTCCTTTCAACATATATGGCGAGCGTCTGGCGCCCAACTGGATTCGTGACCTTCAGGGAACCCCCATCAGCGTGCCCATCACCAGCGGCGCTGCGCTGGGTGGTATGGTACGTGGCGGACTGCCGCTTGGGACTGATAAGGTCCACCTGAATTACGCCACTTACTTCTCCACCGCCAACACCAACCATATTCTCGCTACAGACCGGTCAACTGGTGGACGGATTGGCTTCTTTCTTCCCGGTCCGCGTTTGGAAATTGGGGCATCGTTCCAACAGGTTTTACAACAGGACCGGCCTCATGCCGTAGGTACGCACTTTGAATGGCAGCCGAATGCGTTCCCGCTCACTTTGCGTTCGGAATACACGCGGTCTTCAGGGACACGCGGAAGCGGCTACTGGGTCGAAGCAGCTTACCGGCTCAGCCAGATTCCTCACATGGGCGCCACTGAGCTGGTGGGACGCGGGCAGCAGTTCTTTGCCGCGGCAAATCTTGCTCCGGCAGTCGCTAAAAAACTTGGCCCTCTGGGTGTTGATACAAACGAGGGCGACTGGGGACTGAATTACTACTTTGGCAGCGATGTGAGAGCGTCAGCCAGTTACGGCCGCCAGTTCGCGCTGGGAAGAAACGCGAACCTGTGGACGATTGGAATGACCTATCGATTTGTCATGCCGATGTGGCCGACAGGAGGCGGGCTGTGAAACTGAAATCGTTTAGCGCGGCTCTCGTAATGATGGTGGTGGTCTTCGCCCTGGCATCGGCTAAAACTCGCGACGCGAAAGATGACTCTGCCAAACCAGCCGCGACCAGTCAGTCAACGCAACACGATCAGGATCTGCGCCTTGAAGGGGAAAAGCGCTTTCACTCCAACTGTTCGCGGTGCCATGCCGCGCCGCCAAAATTTCCGCCGCGGATGATGGGAACCATCGTCCGGCATATGCGGGTACGGGCCATGCTCACGGACGACGACGTGCGCTACATCCTGCGATACATGACGCAATGATTATGAGAATTCGATCTTTTACATTTGCGTGGACGCTCGCCATGGTCCTTGCTGCCGCTATTCAGCCCGCGTGGTGCGCGCCGCACGTGATTGACGTGCTTGCAGATAAAGACAGCCATTTCAAAATTCCCGGACAGAAAGAAAAGCAGATCACCGTGAAAGCGGGCGAGCCCATTGTCCTGAAAATAGAGGCGCGCAAAGGGAAGACCTGGAGCCGCGATGGAGCCGTACACGGGTTTACTCTGCTTCGCGCCAGGGACCGCGCCAAAGTTCCCGGCTGGGACCTTGAATTGAAGCCGGGGACGCAGACTTTTACTCTCACCGCGCCCAGTGAGCCGGGCGAGTATGAGGTGGTGTGTACCGTAATTTGCAGTGAAAATCATGAAGGCATGCGCATGAAGTTCATGGTGGTGCCGTGACCACTGCTGTAACCCGTACGACTTGCTTGCGCCGCTTAGGGAGAAGAAAGAATGAGAGTCAACAAAATTTCCCAGTTCAGGACATCGCTGCTGTTCTGTGCCCTGGTCCTTCTGGCGACGTTTGCATTCAGCAAAGACAACACTGTCACATTGCATGGCTCTATTGAGGATAGCCAATGTGCCTACAACGTTCACTCCGCCGGGCATTCACATGATTGGATGATCAACAAGAAAGTGGAAGGCGCCACTGACGCCAAAAGCTGCACCAATCATTGCGTGCGCGATATGGGCGGAAACTACGTTCTGGTAGTGAAGGACGAAGTTTTTCGACTTTCCGATCAGGACCTCGCCGGAAAATTCGCCGGCGACAAGGTGAAGATTACCGGTGTGCTGGATCCGGCAACTCACACTGTTCACCATTTCACCATTGAGCAGGAAAAGTAAGAGCTGCGGGCTTCCAGGCACGCAAAAAATGGGCGGCTTGGTACTTTGAAGCCGCCCTTTGTTTTGGCATCAGGCATCAGCCCAGAATGGGCTCGGCCGCGCGGAGGTACTCGATAACGGAATCGCTCCAGCCATCGATGTGCATCCATGCGCCATAACCAACCCCGTTCTGATAGCTGGCTACGTTGAGCACATAGCCGCGCGCCTTCGGGTTCGGCACAGGATCATGCGACTGCTCGTCCGTGATCACGATCAAGCGGTCGTAGGCCTCATCCAACCCCTTCAGCGCCTGGCCGAGATACGTGCCGTTGTGCGGCTGGCTGGCGTTCAGCGCGTCGCGCAGAGCAAAGCCCTGGCGTGACGGCACCCGCACCAGACGGTCAGAGAACGTATAGATGCTCACGTCCTCCGCGATCTCACGCAGCAACACTGCCAGACCATAAGCAGCGTCATTGCGGCGCATCTCGGAACGGCGAGACAACGGCGCGTCCATGGATCCGGAAACGTCTACCAGCAACACGGTCTTGCCGGGCAGCTTGCTCTGGCCTTCCAGCGCGCGAAACATCGCCTTCTCCAGTTCGGGCTCCCACTGCGGCGCATAACGCGCAGCAGAGATGAACCGGAACGGCAGCACGCGGTCGGTCTTCATGCGCGCCAGCCCATCACGGATTGCCTGTTCGCTGACCTTTGCCTCAGCCATGTTGCGCAAGTTGCGCAGCAGAGCCAGCGCACCCAGCTTGCTCTCGCTGAGCAAACGCTCCCACGCCTCGCGCTTGTCGCCCCCCGAAGAGAGCGCGACCTCCCAGGTATCCGGGATAGCCAACTCGCCCTCGACCAGCCGCTTCCACAGCTCGGCCTGGGCCGCATCCACCGGCTTGGCGTGCGACAGGAACAGCACGTCGCGCAGCTTCACCGGAGTAGCTCGGTTGTACTTGGCCAGCGCATACTCGTCGAACCTGGTGAAAGCCGCAGCCAGTCCCTTCTTCACCTGCGCGGACAGGGGCTGCTTGCCCTCGCTCCAGTAGATGGCCACGAACTCAGTGAGTTCGTCGGCACGCTGGATCACGCGGGTCAGCGTCTCCGCCACAAGGTGACGGTGAGTGGCCAGACGCGCCATTTCCCGTACCAGCAGAAGCGGTGCGTGGCGCAGCTTCATCTTCTCTCGCGCTTCCACCGCCAGCACAGCCACCTTTTCAGCAGGTACCTTGGCTACCAGTTCGCGAATGCGGCCCGCGATGGCGACGCCATCCTCATAAAACTGGTCTTCCCACAGCATGCAGGCCAGCACCGAACGCCGCAATTGCAGCTCCGGCGAGATCTGCTTCGCCGGCGCGCCTTCGTGCGTTCGCGGTCCCTTCAGCCAGGGAATGTTCAGGTTCAAGGTGTTGATACGGGCCATTGTCGTCCTCCCTTTTCAGAATCGTGTGGCGCAGGCACTCCCGCCTGCGATTTTTGCTTTTTCCCGGGCGCAGCGAGGCATCCTTACTTCCTGTGCCGCGCTGCCGGTATTTCTTCCGGAGCAGGTTCACGTTGTCCGTCCGCTTCCGCTTGCTCATCATTTTCGAGTGCAGACCCGATTTGCTCTACACCAACAAACCCGGCGCGCTTGCCGGCGCTCTTGCTTCGAAGTTGCCATGCGATTTCTTCCAGATCTTCAATGCAAGGCAGTCGCTTGTCCACGTAATCGCTGCACTCACGTACGCGAAAAGGAATATGGACTGCCTGGAAGATGCGGTCGCAGAGCGTTATCTTTTCACTTTCCGAGTAGCCGCGGATGATCCGGGCATAGACGCAGGTATCGCACTGTGATACCTGCCCCACCGGGGTACCGCCATAAACTTTTCGTAAGTCCATATGTGCATCTCCGAGTAACATTCGTGCTGCAGAGAAATCGCCGGGGAACCAGCGATTCAGGTCAGTTAGCCTTTTCAGGCTAGTTCGGTTATCAAGCGAAGTAACCCGAATCTTCACCACCGGCAATTTTTTCAGCCGGACAGAGTTCGGCCCGGCAAGGCCGAACTCAATCCAGAAACGCCACATTCCTCATCGCTGCTGCCTGAGTCTCAGTATTCATAAAGACCTCATGCCAGCCGGACAGGAAGATGGTTTTGTGATCGGAGTGGCGCACAGTCCCGCGAACATAAACATGCGGGTTGCGCGTCATCGTTCTCCAAACAGTTTGCTTTTTTTCCTGTTCGCTGAGCCGCGCGTATTCCGCCTGGCTCAGGCCATTGGGATGGCGACCACTGATATAAACCAGTTCTCCGCCTTCCCGATACAGTTCCTGGCATACGTGAGGCTTGCCAGCACCACGCCGCAGGGGCTCATTCTTGAACGTCCGCTTTGGATCAACTTTCAGAGGGGGCACGGGGATGAAAAACCACTCGCCCTGGCGTATCCTCGCTTTGTTGATCCGGCGCTGACGCACCTTGTTCTTCACGCTGCCTTCCACCAGGACGACCCGCTCCGGTTTTAAGGCCTGTTTTGCGGCTGCCACGGTGCTGACCGGGCTGCGCTCGGGAATGGCGGCCACAAACCAATGGCGCTCATCGTGACCGAGCAGAAACCGCGATTTTGTCTCTTGGCCAGAAGTCGTTGGGCACTCGTGCCCAGCAGCACAAGATGCCGTTCTCTGGGCTTTACTTCCAGGACCTCGACCCTTACATCAGCCCTCTTGCTGACGAGGAAAAACTCTCCTTCGCGATCGTTGCGCACGTCGAGCGCAACCGGATTGACGGTTCGTGTCCACCGCGAAGTTTCGGGCTCGCCGAACTTCACCCTCGCCCCCATTTTCAAAAAGGGACGCTCAAGCACATTTGTGCCTGACTTGCCTATGACATACATCGGAGCTTTCGCTTTCCAAGGCATCGGCCAACCAGTCGGGCCGGCACTCAGGTTCTTTTATCTCTCACAGGCACCGAGGCCCGCATAGAATTTGCGTAAAACGTGTTTGGTATTTTTTTGCATCACGGCCTCTCAGTTGTTTCGAACGATTTTCCTGCCGGGGAACCAGCGATCCGGATAGTGAGCTGAGCTACATCCTTTCCTTCGGATCGGACGGCAGGAGTTGAACCTGCGACCTCCCGCGTTAGCGGGCGCTCTACCGTTGAAGTAACCCGTATCTACACCACCGGCAAAATTTTTGAATAAAGCAGCAACGTTGGAATCAGATTCCCTCACAGGGAACAAGCGATCAGAGCCAAAAGGTCCGTTATTCTAATTGCAACTACGGCACTCGAGATGCCGGCGGGATTGGTTACCCGCATCTACGGACAGGTCTGGTAGCTCTGATCTACACCACCGGTGAAACCTGTTTCCAACATCAACTGCTGTTAAGGAGCCGAGAGGTTGCAACTTTATCTCGACTCCGCCTCAGTGGAATCTTGCGTCGTGTTCATGCCGGGGAACAATCGGCAGCGGGTTGCGCACCCTTTTGGATGACGCTTCGTTAACAGCGAAGTAACCCATGCCTTCACCACCGGCAATTTTCAATCTCATGCCGGGGAACAAGCCCGGGTACGTATGGCCTCTCCAAGCCACTCGCTTTCGCGAAATACCCGGGCTTTCACCACCGGCAAAATTCAGTCGGGGAACACTCGACAGGAGCAGTGCATCAGAGGCCTTTCCCAATAGCTGCCTTGTGTTTCGAGGCTGCGCCTCAGCCGCTAAGGGCGCTTGCTCCGGCGGATATCCTTTCCGCACGCTGCACTTTGCGTGTTTGGCAGGAAGTATCTCCCGCCTTCCACCACCGACTGTTTTATCTCTAGGATTTGGAACTAAAACTCATCCAGGTACGAGTCCGCCCGTGCCCCTCAAAGCGAGGCAATAAGGGCGTAAGCCGCTGAAAGTTAAACTACTTCGCCGAGGGGAATAAACGCCTGCAGCACAGTGGTCGATTATCAGTCGAAGTACCTGCGGACTTCGCCACCCGGACGTTCTTGTCGCTTTGCTCCAAACCGCTCCAGGGCTTCTTCCAACGAGCGATTGTTCTGCACTGTATTCATGCGGTTCGGCGCGCAAGCCGGCCTCACCGCAGCAAGATAAGCTGTTTCGGCACCAATACTGCTGGTTGTTGAAACTATCCGCTCGAACTATTTGGACAGATTGTGCGTAGGACTGAACAGCCTGAGGTTAGCTGTGGAAATAGGTGAACGCCCACAGGCTACCAAGACCTATGACGGGTCTTGTCAGCCTCCGCACCGAGATTTGGATAGTGCATTTCATTTGACGGCGTTCTCCTACGCAAACACAGAGTAGCAAACTATCTCTGCAGGGTAAATGTGAAAAGTGCGGAATTGCAGAAAATTAATTGTGAAATGGAATTTATTTGGATCAAGCTGCTGAAATTTTCATTGGCATGCGTACGGCTATACGTGAGCGCCAATCCAATCCGCTGATTCACGCGTGCCAAGACTGCCGCCGATGTCCGCGGTTGTCTTCTTCTGTCGCACCGCCTCCAGAACCGCTTGATTGATCCGCTCAGTCTCTTTAGAGAAGCCGAGGTGGTCCAGCATCATGGCAGCCGTGGAGATGGCACCAATGGGGTTGGCGATATTCTTGCCCGCGAAGGGCGGCGCCGATCCGTGTACAGGTTCGAACATAGAAGTCTTGCCGGGATGAATATTGCCGCTGGCCGCCATTCCGAGTCCGCCCTGGAGGGCCGCAGCCAGATCCGTGATGATGTCGCCGAACATGTTGTTAGTAACGATCACGTCAAACTGCTTTGGGTCGCGAGCCATGTGCATGCAGAGCGCGTCCACGTAC
>DASUBD010000055.1:0-6084 GCA_035763445.1 Candidatus Angelobacter sp. | reverse complement strand
TTGAAAATGCCGCCGCCAAACGGGGCCACCCCGAAGCCAAAGATGCAGGCGAGAAGGTGGCCTAACAACGCGGCACCGCTTGTCAGCATTCGACGGGGCCAGGCTGCCCGCTCTCTCCGCTGACGTGCTCTGGCTAATTGCTAACTGCTCTTACTGATCGGCTGCTGCTCGGTCGCGGGTTCCGGCACGGCAGAACTGGGAGCGAGCGGAAGATCGATGGTGATCAGCAATCCATGGCCGACATTCCCGGCGCGAATAGCGCCGCCGTGTAGCTTAATAGTCCGGTCAGCGATTGAGAGACCCAGGCCGACCCCGCCACTAGCGCGCTCTCGCGCCTCGCTGACGCGATAAAAAGGCTCAAAGATGTGCTTAAGTTCTTCCTCCGGAACACCCGGACCATAATCACGCACCGTAAGCACGGCAGTATCGAGGCGCCAATTCAATGAAACTTCCACGGCGGTGCCTTCCTCGGTGTAGCGGATTGCATTTCGAATCACATTTTCCACCGCGCTGCGCAGAAGCTCTGATGAGCCTTTCACACGACACTGGTCCATGTGAATGGCTTGCACGCGTTTACCCAGAGACTTGGCTTCAAAGTCGGCATCGTCAATCACCTGTTGCAGCAGATCTTCCAAAGCCACTGTTTCTGGGGGGACACGTTCCGCCCCGCTTTCCAGGCGCGTCAAGGTCAACAACTGTCCGACCAGTTGGTTCATTCGGTCAGATTCCTGCTCAATGCGATCCAGAGCCGGCGCGGCCCGCCCATCCACAACGTTCTTGCGGGCCAGTTCAAGAGCAACGCTCAGTCGAGCCAATGGCGACCGCAGCTCGTGAGAGATATCAGCCAGCAGACGTTTTTGCGAAGAAATCAGCGCTTCAATACGCTCCGCCATATGATCAAATTCGCGGCCCAGATCAGCCAGTTCATCGCCGCGATTGCCCAGTTCCGGCGACACGCGCACATTCAAATTGCCTTCAGCAAATGATTTCACCGTGGATTGCAACTTCTTGAGAGGCGATGTCAGATAAAGCCCTAACAGATAACAAACCAGGCCCACGATGAGAATGGCCACCGCGATCCGTTGCGCACTCAGGAAAGGCGGTGGACTGCCGGGTCGGCTGAAGCGGGCTGCAAAAATATACCGGGTGCCGTCAGGCGAGGTCACAGGCCGCGCCCAGACAGAGCGTGCCACGCCTGCAACAAATAATGGTATTGGTGGACGCTCGGGAGGGCCATTCTTTACGACATTCAGCACCACTTCGCGCACGTTCTCAGGAGGCTGCGAACCAAGCGGATTGCCCTTGGCATCGAAAAGATAAATTTCGCTGGTGGATTCCCGCGCCGACCGGCGCGCAAGATCAGAAATCCCTTTGACGCCTTCTCGCTCGTAGACGCGCGCAGCCTGCTCGGCATAGAGCGTAAGCGCCTCACCGAACGCTCCCTTGGTGGCACGTTCCGGAAGAGACTCCATATTGGAGAGCCGGAACATAAGATTCAGCGCCCCGATGATGAGCGCCATGGTGAGCCAGAACGAGATAAAAATTTTGAAAAACAGGCTGCGGAAGCCGAACATGCTGCGAGATTTCACTGCTGCTCTCCTGGCAGGAGATAGACGTATCCGCTGCCCCGAATGGCTTTGATGCGCTCCTGGTCCCCATTGTAGGAACCCAGCTTGCGCCGAAGATTGCTTACGTGCACGTCAATGCTGCGGTCCATGGGAGACATGGGCCGTCCCAGCGCGGCCTGCGTCAGGTCCTCGCGGCTGATGATCTTCCCTGGATTGCGCAGGAACGTATACAAAAGGTCAAACTCTGCTCCGGTCAGGGTAACAGGCCGGCCACTGCAGCTCACGCTGCGCGACTCCGGGTGCAGTTCCACATCCGCCACATGCACCGGCTGCGCCGGCGATCCTGCCGCCGTGCTGGAAGTGCGGCGCAGAATTGCCCGCAGGCGCGCCACCAGTTCGCGAGGATTGAATGGCTTGGGAAGATAATCATCGGCCCCGAGTTCAAGTCCGAGAATGCGGTCAAGTTCACTGCCTCGCGCTGTCAGCATGAGCACGGGTACAGAACTTTTCTGCCGCAACTGCTTGAGCACATCCAGCCCGCTCATGCCGGGCAACATCACATCCAGAATCACTACAGCGTACTGGTTGGCAATCGCCTTCTGCAGGCCGCCAGGACCATCGTGAGCTGCATCCAGGTGAAGCTGCTCGCTTTGCAGATACTCTTCGAGCAACTTGCTTAGCTCCGCGTCATCATCAATGAGCAGCACTGAGACCATGATGTCACCATAAACCCTTCAAATATCGTGGGTTAGTTAAGAACTGTCAAGGTTCCGGGCCGTGTATTTAACAACTCATAACCTTCTTCTTCCCAGAACCAGGGTTAATACTAATGGCAGACCTGACGTGATTGCTACGGGGGACGGCTGCCGCTCAGAATTTTAAAAGGAGTTCGATGATGAAGAAGAAATTTTTCCTCGGCGCATCCGCAATCATACTGGTTGTGGCCGCCGGCATGGCCGGCACGTTGCTGGCCCAGGGACCGGGCCAGAATTTCCACCGGGGATTCAGGCACCACGGTGGTTGGATGCTTCAGCACATGACCAAAGAGCTGAACCTGACCACGGACCAGCAGAGCCAGATCAAGAGCATCATGCAGGCGCAGAAAAGCAAGACCCAGCCTCTGATGCAACAAATGCGACAAAACCGGCAGGCGGAAGAGGCAAATATCACGGGCAATTTTGATGAGAACCAGGCCCGCACTTTCGCCAACAAGCAAAGCCAGATCATGAGCGATTTGATCGTGGAACAGGAACGCACCAAATCGCAGATTTACGCCCTGCTCACACCGGAGCAGCGCCAGAAAGCTCAACAACTGATGCAGCAACGCCAGCAGCGCATGCAGGAGCGTATGCAAAAACATTCACAGCAGCAACAGCAGTAGACCTCCTTCATTGCTCCCTCCAGAGGTTACCCGGACGGTACTCGCAGCCGTCCGGGTGATTTTTTGCTGCGCCGTTCAACTTTTGGCAATTTTGGCAATTTTGATGGGTGCGATGCCGCTCACCCGTGCAGACTCGCCTGAGGTTAATCACTGTTAAAATTAAGCCACAATGCCCACAGGCTCAGAAATTCGCGAACAATTCCTGCGCTTTTTTGAAAGCAAAGGCCACAAACGCGTCCATTCATCGTCGCTGGTACCGGCGAATGATCCAACCCTGCTCTTCACCAATGCCGGGATGAACCAGTTCAAGGACGTCTTTCTTGGCGTGGAAAAGCGCGCTTACAGCCGCGCTGCGAGTTCGCAAAAATGCGTCCGCGCCGGGGGTAAGCACAACGACCTGGAGAATGTGGGCTTCACCAAGCGCCACCACACGTTTTTTGAAATGCTGGGCAATTTCAGTTTCGGCGATTATTTCAAACGAGACGCAATTACCTACGCCTGGGAGCTGGTCACCTCGCCAGATTGGTATGGAATTCCCAAAGACCGCCTTTACTGCACCATTTTCAAAGGCGAGCAGCAGGTGCCGCGCGACG
Organism: Candidatus Angelobacter sp.; assembly: GCA_035763445.1. Taxonomy (GTDB): domain Bacteria; phylum Acidobacteriota; class Terriglobia; order Terriglobales; family Acidobacteriaceae; genus Angelobacter. The sequence continues at coordinate 2,542 of DASUBD010000055.1, read as the reverse complement.
ACGACGCGGAAAAATTCTGGCTGGAGGTGGGTGTTCCCAAAGACCGCATCTTTGCCATGGGCATGAAGGACAACTTCTGGTCCATGGGAGATACCGGCCCTTGCGGCCCCTGCAGCGAAATCCACTATGACATGGGCCCGGCCGCGTCAGATGAAAGCCACGCAGACTGCAAGTTTCCCTGCGAGTGCGGCAGGTATGTAGAAATCTGGAACCTGGTTTTCATGCAATTTGATCGCGATTCAGGCGGCACCCTCAACCCGCTACCCAAACCATCGATCGATACCGGAATGGGACTGGAGCGTGTTTCTGCGGTATTGCAGGGCAAATTATCGAATTACGATACCGACCTGTTCACGCCGTTGATCCAGGCGGCGGCCAGAGTCACTGGAGTTGACCTGGGAAGAGAGCTGGCGGCAGAAAGAGGCTCGAAATCCGCAGCGTCACTGCGCGTGATTGCCGACCACGCGCGTGCAACTACTTTTTTGATCTCTGATAGCGTGCTGCCTGCCAACGAGGGCCGGGGGTACGTATTGCGCAAAATCCTGCGGCGCGGTATCCGTCACGGACGCCTGCTCGGGGCAAGCAAGCCTTTTATGTACCAGATGGTGTTTGCCGTCCGTGATCTGATGCAGAACGCCTATCCAGAGCTGCAGGAAACAGCGGATCGCGTGGCCAAAGTGGTTCATGAAGAAGAGCGCCGTTTCTCTCATACGCTGGACGCCGGATTGGCACGGTTGGAATCTGATCTTCAGACAGTTCGCCGCGAGATGGCGGATGCGCAGCGGATCGTTACCGCGCAAGAGGACCTCACCGATTCCGGTGTGGGCCGGGCGCAGGTGGCGCAGCATCGCTACCAGGTGGAGCGCGGAATGCGGTATCGCGGTGATCATGCGTTCAAGCTTTATGACACCTTCGGACTGCCCTTCGACTTCATCATGGACACCTGCCGTGATGCGGGCATAGCTCTGGACGTGGAAGGATTTGAGCGCGCCATGGAAGCGCAACGCGAGCGTGCGCGTGCATCGTGGAAAGGCGGAGCCAAGCAGACGGCCTCACCTGTCTATCGCGATCTGACAAAGACGGTTTTTGAAGGTTATCGCAAGACCGAATCAGATGATTGCGAAGTCCTTGCGCTGGTGAAGGATGGCCAGGGCGTAAAAGTGCTGACCGCGGGCGAAGAGGGTGAGGTGGTGCTGGACCACACACCGTTCTATGCCGACTCCGGCGGACAGGTGGGCGACATCGGCGTGTTTTATGACGAACAACGCACGACGCTGCTGGCAGACGTAAACGGATGCTACATGCCCGTTCAGGGCGTTCGCGCGCACAAGGTCAAAGCCCGTCAGCCGATCCATCTTGGGATGAAGGTGGATGCGGTGGTCCATACAGAAGTTCGGCAGTCAACCATGCGCAACCATACTGCAACGCATCTTCTGCATGCCGGATTGCGGGAAATTCTCGGCAAACACGTAAAGCAGGCGGGCTCGCTGGTGGATCCTGGACATCTTCGCTTCGATTTTTCCCACTTCACCGGCGTTGCCGACGAAGAGCTGCAGGACATTGAGGACCTGGTCAACAAGCAGGTGCTGCGCGACACGAAGGTTGAAACCATTGAAGACGTCCCCATCGAGGTGGCCATCAGCGAGTACAAGGCAATGGCTCTTTTTGGAGAGAAGTACGGCGAACGCGTGCGGGTGATTAAGATCGGGGATTTCTCGACAGAACTCTGCGGCGGCACGCACACCGGCGCTACGGGCGAGATCGGGTTGATCAAGATCCTGCGTGAGGAGAGCGTGTCCTCCGGCATCCGGCGTGTGGAAGCAATTACCGGCGAGACATCTCTCGATCATTTCCGTAAAGACCACCAGCTTGAGGGCGTGGTGTCTTCATTTGTTCCGCGCGGCCAGCAGGCAGTATCTCCGGCTGAGGCACTGCGAACGGAGCTGGAGAAGAAAGACGCGGAGATTCGCAAGCTGCAGAAAGAGCTGGAGCAGTTGCGAATGAAATCAGCGGCATCCACCGTGGCCTCTGTCGATGACAAGGTCAAAGAAATACGCGGCGTGAAAGTTCTGGCTCATCGCGTGGACAATCTGGAGCGCGGGCAGATGCGCACGCTTGTCGACAATCTGCGCAACAAGCTTGGTTCCGGGGTGGTGGTTCTGGGCTCGGCGCAAAGCGAAGACGGCAAGGTCGCTCTAACTGTCGGCGTCACGCCTGATCTCACCAGCCGCGTTCAGGCAGGAAAAGTGATTAAGGCTGTTGCAGAAAAAGTGGGCGGCTCAGGTGGCGGAAGGCCCGATATGGCTGAAGCCGGAGGCAAACATCCCGAGCACCTGGATGCTGCGCTCTCTGAAGCTTACGTTGCGGTAGAAGCACTTCTGAACTAAAAGCCAGGAGCGCCGGGCCGACTAAGTTTACTTCCGCATCGCCGTTACGGGTCCGCCGGGCGGGTTCTCTGCTGTCTGGGGACGCATCTGGTCGTTGCTCATGGAGATGGGGCTGAGGATGACCATTTTCGAACGGCCTTCGCGTGCGCCCGGCA
>DASUBD010000054.1:0-2724 GCA_035763445.1 Candidatus Angelobacter sp. | reverse complement strand
GGGCAACCAGGCCCTTCAACAGGTGCAGGCGGGACTGAAATCGATTTACCTGAGCGGCTGGCAAGTGGCGGGCGATGCCAATCTCGCCGGTCAGATGTATCCCGACCAGAGCCTTTATCCTTCCAACAGCGTTCCTGCTGTAGTCAAAGAAATCAACAATACCTTCCTTCGCGCTGACCAGATCAATTGCGCTGAAGGCAAGAACGGAACTTACTGGTTTGCCCCTATCGTTGCCGACGCAGAAGCGGGCTTCGGCGGATCACTGAACGCCTTTGAGCTGATGAAGTCCATGATTGAAGCCGGCGCGGCTGGTGTCCACTTTGAGGATCAGCTGGCGTCGGCAAAAAAATGCGGCCATCTGGGCGGCAAGGTCCTGGTTCCGGCGCATGAGTTCGTACAGAAGCTGGTTGCCGCGCGCCTTGCAGCCGACATTTTGAATGTCCCCACAGTTTTGATCGCGCGCACTGACGCGAACGGCGCACGCTTGCTGACTACCGACAGCGATCCGCGCGACGCAGATTTCGTCACCGGAGAACGCACGCCGGACGGTTTCCTGGTTTATAAAGGCGGGCTCCAGGCTGCAATCAGCCGCGGCCTGATCTACGCACCCTATGTTGACATGCTCTGGTGCGAAACTGCTGAACCCAACCTCGAAGAGGCGCGGATCTTTGCCGAAGGCATCCGCTCCAAGTTCCCAGGCAAGATGCTGGCATATAACTGCTCGCCTTCATTCCACTGGAAACGCAAGCTGGATGACGCGACCATCGCGAAGTTCCAGCGCGAGTTGGCAGCCATGGGCTATAAGTTCCAGTTCGTAACGTTGGCCGGCTTCCATGCGCTGAACAACAGCATGTTTGAGCTGGCGCACAGCTTTGCCCGGGAAGGCATGACTGCTTACTCTCGTCTCCAGGAAAAAGAGTTCAGCAACGCAGAGCTTGGTTACACTGCAATCCGGCACCAGCGTTTTGTCGGCACGGGGTATTTCGATGAGATCGCTCAAACGCTCGGCCAGTCTTCTATCGTAGCGCTTGAAGGCTCTACGGAGAACGAGCAGTTCGACGTTGAAAACGCGGCGACTCTGCACCAGACAAACGGTCACGGGAAGTTGCAGCAAGCCATCTAGTTTGGACGGACAACCTGCTGTCCAGGGGTGAAGGCCTTCGCGATGTACGGCGCGAGGGCCTCCGTTATTTTGCAAACCGCTTCACGGCACATCTTCGAGTAAAGTCCTTATGCTCCTGATGCACTCGGCTCGGCGCGCAGGCCGGCCTCGCCGAGGTCTTATGGGGGTATTTGTCGCTTCGCTCCAAAACCGCTTACGACTTACGTTCTGAAAAGTGTTTTTATGCTCCTGATGCACCCGGCTCGGCGCGCAAGTCGGCCTCGCCGAGGTCTTGTGGGGATACTTGTCGCTGGCTACAAACCTGCTTATCAGTCAGGTTCCTGAAAAGGGCTTTTACGCTCCTGTTGCCCTCGCCTCGGCGCAAGAAGGGCTCGCCGAGTTAGTAATTGCCCAACGTTTTCACCAGCAGCTGCGTATCATCAGAAATAATCGCATCCACACCCATTTCAGCAGCACGTACCATTTGGCGGGGGTCGTTCACCGTCCAGGTGACCACCTTCTTATTGTCCGCGTGAATCTTTTCCACTAATGTGCGCGTGAGCAACCGGTAGTGCGGAGCCACGTAGCTGATCGGCAGAATTCGCCATCGGCGTAGTTGCCAGCGCGTTTGCGCCAGCGTGCCCAGGACCAGGGAATTGTCCAGTGCGTGAAGTCGCCGCACCACACCGGGCAGGAACGAAGAGATGAAATAGTCCTTGGGGCGAGCCCGTCGCACAGCCCGCACAATGATTGGCTCGATTCCCCGGACCTTCACCTCAACGTTTAAAAAGCTATTTCGATATCGATCCAATACCTCTTCCAGGCAGGGCGGCAGATGCTCGCTTCTATTGCAACTCTCCTGTATTTTTTTCAGAGTGTGCCGCCGCAGGACCACCCGGTTCAGCTTGGGGTCATGGCACAGGATGGTCTGCCGGTCGCGCGTGCAGCGCACGTCAAATTCAAAACCGTCCGCGCCGTGTTGTAACGCAAGGTCGAAGGCGGGGAGGGTATTCTCAGGCGCGTAGCGGCGGGCGCCGCGATGGCCAAGCAATAGCAGTTGTGAAGGCCAGTTGCCTCTAGTCAAGCTCAAAATCGCGGATGCGCGGCCCCTCGTCGGGCGTCTCTTTGGCCTTCTTCACCGCTTCCTGAAATTTCTTCTCCAGCAGGGTAGCCTTGTTCTTTTCCGCATCCACAGCCTGACGGAACAATGATTCCTTGCGGCCCTCCTGCTCGCGCATTGCCTTGGCCGCTGCGTCGAAGTCATTGAACATCTTCGGCTTGATGGGAGCAACGTGAGAGATTACCGCCCGCGTGGCGGGATCTACCTTCAAGGTAGCGCCGCAGCATGGGCAGGCAACTTCAAAGAGTTCTTGAGACTGCTTTGCCATAGTCAGATTGTAAGCCTGTTTCGATAATTGCCAAAATCGTAATAAGTATCAGAATGGGAACGGGAAGCGGAATGAAACCGATTCTGCCGGTCCGTTCATTAAAGCCTTTGTTACAATCTGGCCAGGCCCTATGACCCCTTCCGCAGCATTTACCGACGTCCCCACAGCGATAGAAGAGATTCGTGCAGGGCGCATGATCGTGGTAGTGGACGACGAGGACAGAGAAAATGAAGG
>DASUBD010000053.1:0-7369 GCA_035763445.1 Candidatus Angelobacter sp. | reverse complement strand
CCGTCCGCAAATTGCGGAGCAACTCTCCATGGTGGCGTGCATCGCTGATGGTCCGGTGAAGGCCAGGGAATTGCATGCGCTGCTTCAGGAATTGGACAAGAGTGTGGTTTCCCTGTTGGAAGCCGTGCAAAGTTACCTTGGCAGCCCGGCAGCGAGCCTGGCCGGAATCGCTCCGCCTGAGGATTGGACTCCTCATCGCCGTGTTTCCCAGCATGCGCTATCTGAGCGTATAAGAGCAGCGCTCATGCTGCCGGCGGTATGCAGGAAACTGGGAGTGAAGTGGCCCTCTGAGCTCACATCAGTTTTGCCCATCGAGAGACCGGGTGCTGAGTCTCAGGCCGTGTGGATTGCGGTGCTTGGCTGGTGCGCCGCGGAAGCACTGGGATGTTTGCTTGATCCCCGCCATCGCGATGCTGCCGCCGCAAGGGTTTTTGATGCGCTTCGTTTGCGCGAACCGCTCGCTGAACTGCTGGCGGGAGCCGGCCTTGAAGGCGCCGGCCTGGAACAGGAAAAGTGGCGCGCAGTGGCGCGGATACGCGCCAGCTTTGCTCATTCATCACGTTCCAGCGCGCCTTACAGCTGGATCCATGATCCAGATGTGGCCTGGGCCATGGGCGTGCACCAATATGAGGGTGTGACTTACGTGGTAAAAGAACACTTTGAGCGGCTGCTGGGCTGGATGGCGTTTCGCGGAATGCTTGACGCTGCCGCCGCGCAGCCTCCGGACCTGGAGCGGATTTCCACGGTTGCGGAAGAGATCCATGTACGCGCAGCCAGCATGGAAACAGCCGGCTACAATGTGGAGGCATTGGAAGAATCAGACACTCTGGATGTATTGCATGAGTCAGAGCAGAAGAAGCCGGAAAGAACCTGAGCGATGGAGTCGATTCCTGCTTCGCTCCGGCCGGCATCAAGCATTAGTCGATCACTCGATCCTGGCAAGCACCTTTTCTGAAAGATTTCCGCCACAAATGATGATGGCCACCCTCCTGTCCTGATATCTTGCGCCTTCTTTGATGAACGCAGCCACTGCCACTCCGGCGGCTCCTTCTATCAACCATCCTCTGCTGTCGCGCACCAGACGCATGGCGGAGAGAATCTCATCTTCACTCACCAGCACGGAGCGATCAATGACGGGGCTGCAGACGTCGAGCGTCACTGAATCCTCTTCCAGCCCTCCTGCAGTGCTTTCGGAAACTGTGGGCTGTTCCGGAACCTCAAGAATGCGGCCCGCTCTAATAGATTCGTAGAGCACAGGAGAATTCTGGGGCCAGCAACCGACGACCTCTGTTTGCGGCGATGCCGCTTTCATGTAAGCGCCGATGCCTCCAATCAGGCCTCCGCCGCCGACAGCCACAAAAACAGCGTCCAATTGCCCAAGTTGCCGCAAAAGCTCTACAGCAATGGTTCCCTGCCCAGCCATGACCTCAAAATCGTTATAGGGAGAAATGAAGACCTTGCCGGATGCCATAGCCGCCGCCCTCGCCGCCAATTCAGCCTCCAGCGGGTCTGTGCCGACGCGGCGGATGATTGCCCCGGCTTGTTCAATGCGCCGCGCTTTGGACGGGGAGACGTGCTCCGACACAAATACTTCAGCGGGGATGCAGGCGCTCCTGGCTGCTTCAGCAACGCCGAGCCCATGATTGCCATTGGAGGCCGCAATGACGCCCGCCTGGGCCTGCGATTCAGAAAGGCCAAGAATTCGGTTGGTGGCGCCGCGCAACTTGAAGGATCCCGTATTCTGCAGGTTTTCCATCTTGAAGTAGACCCTGGCGCGAGTCTGCAGGAACAGGTCAGAAACGTCCTCCACGGGGGTTTCCAGGACCGATCCCCGGATTCTTTCATGGGCTGCTGAGATTGCATCTTTTGAAAGCGGGGAACCTGTAGATGTGTGTTTTTTCGCCGTGGAATTCATGAAGTTATTGTGCCACGAGGGGTTGGGGACGCATCCCAATGAATACAGAGCAGATTCTTTCGTGAAATTGTTGAGTCTGCGGGCGTTCTCGCGGATAATTAGCCGTCAGCAGCGGCGGGCGCCAAACAACTGCCAAGGCTTGCTCTTCAATCCGGAATAAGGGGGGAACGGATGCCTCTTCCCTGGTTTGATCGTGTTTTGCTGGCTGCTTTACAACGAGCCACAGCTCCAGCACCTGTGCGTCTTGCCATAGGAACGCCTGACCACAGCGTGACAACTTTGCCGTCAACAATTCCGACGCTCTGGATTAAGGATCGGGCCACTCTAATGGCACTGGCTCGCAATCCACAAATTAATTTTGGTGATCTGTACAGCGAAGGCCGCATTCAGATTGAAGGTGACCTGGTAGAGATGGTCGAAAGCCTTTACCAGATCCCTGTTTCCCTGTCCGCGCAGATTTTTTCCCGCTGTCTGGGCTGGGTGGAATCGAACTCGCCCGTCGGTTCGCGAAAAAATATCCACCATCACTACGATATTTCCAATGACTTTTACCAGCTCTGGCTGGATCCGCAGATGGTCTATACCTGCGCATACTTTCCGGAACCGGCGGCAACGCTCGAGCAAGCTCAGCGCGCAAAAATGGATCTGGTCTGCCGCAAAGTCTGGCTGAAACCCGGTGAAACCGTGGTGGAGGCCGGATGCGGCTGGGGCGCACTGGCTCTGCACATGGCAGAACACTTTGGCGTGAAGGTGAAGGCCTTCAACATCTCCACTGAGCAGATTGCCTTTGCGCGCGAACGCGCTCAGCGCGAGGGCCTGGCGCAAAGAGTGGAATTTATCCAGGATGATTATCGCAACATAAGCAGCCGGGCAGATGCATTCGTTTCAGTCGGCATGCTGGAGCATGTTGGCAAGGCCCATCACTCAGAGCTGGTACGAACCATCTGGCGCACCATTGGAGACAGCGGACGAGGGCTGTTGCACTTCATTGGGCGCAATCGACCGCGGCCGATGAATGCGTGGATCCGGCGCCGAATTTTCCCCGGCGCGTATCCTCCCGCATTGCGTGAAGTGATGCAGTTTTTGGAGCCGCACGACTTCAGCGTGCTGGACGTGGAAAACCTGCGCATGCATTACGCGCGCACATGCGAGTGCTGGCTGAAGGAATTTGAGCATCATTTTGAGGCGGTGAAGGCGCAGCTTGGAGAACAATTTGCGCGGATGTGGCGTCTGTACCTCGCCGGCTCTATTGCAGCTTTCCGTTTCGGCAGCCTGCAGTTGTTCCAGGTGGTTTTTGCGGGAAAAAAGTGCTCATCGCAGCCCTGGACTCGCTCCCATCTGTACCTGCCTTCTATTCAGGAAAAGGAACAAGAATGCGTTCGTGCGACGTCTTAATCGTGGGCGCAGGACCCGCAGGATCTTCCTGCGCCTGGGGGCTGCGTTCTTCCGGGCTTGACGTGGTTGTGCTCGACAAGGCCTCTTTTCCACGCGATAAGATCTGCGGCGGCTGGATCACGCCTTTTGTCCTGCAGGCCCTCGCAATCGATCCTGTTGAATACGGACGGGGAAGGATGCTGCAGCCAATTTCAGCATTCCGCATAAGCTGTCTGGGACAGCAGCAGAAAACCATTCGCTATGACCAGCCAGTCAGCTTTGGCATCCGTCGCTGCGAATTTGATGAATATCTGATGAGGCGCTGTGGCGCAGAGGTGCGAGAGGACGTTGCCATCAAAAGCATCGAGCGCTCCAACGATGAATGGATCATCAACGGTGAATTCAGGGCGCGAATGCTGATCGGCGCAGGAGGGCACTTCTGCCCGGTGGCGCGCTTCATCAACGGCCGTATCACCGAAGTTCCGGTGATAGCACAGGAACTTGAATTTTCCATGGACGAAGCGCAAGCGGCATCCTGCCGGATTTCAGCCGAACAGCCAGAGCTGTTCTTTTGCCGCGACCTTCAAGGTTACGGATGGTGCTTCCGTAAAGGCAATTTCCTCAATATTGGTCTGGGCAGGCTTGACCAGCACAAACTCAGCGAACACGTGAGCGCCTTCGCAGGATTCCTTCGCCAGAGCGGCAAGATTGGCTTTTCACTGCCGCGCCGCTTTGCCGGCCACGCTTATCTTCTGCATGGATATTCGCCGCGCAAGCTGGTTGCTGACGGCGTCTTGCTGATTGGAGATTCGGCGGGCCTCGCTTATGAGCAGAGCGGGGAAGGAATCCGCCCGGCGGTTGAGTCGGGATTGATCGCCGCTCACGTATTGCAAATGGCTTTGGGCGATTATTCCGCAGCGCAACTGGCGCAATTTCCCGCGTTGCTGGGCCAGCGCTTCGGAGGCAATGGCGGGGCAGAGTGGCTGGCTAAACGTCTCCCCCGAGTCGCGCGCAATCTGATAGCCCGGATTCTGCTCCGCAACGCACACTTTTGCCGCACCATGGTTGTGGAGAACTGGTTCCTGCGCATGAATGATCCGCCTCTGGCTATTTCTTCTGTGCCCGAGCCGGAACCGGCACGGCTCGCGGTCTAAAATCTTCAGCCGGCCTTACTTCTGTTGCATCGATCGCAGGTAATCCATAACGTTCTGCAGGCGAACATTGCCGTAGTCACGATCATCCTGGACCTGGTGAAATATCTCGCCCCAGATGGGCATCTCGCGCGAACCGTGAGCGATCATCACATCCGTGCCCGCAATTATGTTGCGCACATGTTCAACTGGAAAGAGCCCGCCATTCCTTTTTGCGATGGTGGTCAGGTCTGGAAGAGGGTCTTTCAACGCGGGCGCTACGGGGCCGTTCCCCTTGCCATCGATGCCGTGACAAGGCGCACAATGCGCATGATACAGGTCAGGACCTTTCAGCGAGTAGATCAGGCGTTCTATTTCCTTATCTTTCTGCGACTTAACAGGATCATCAGGGCCAGGGACGGCTCCCACCAAGACAATCACGGTGATCACCACGGCAAAGGCAATCAGAAGATACCCATTTGGACGAGACTTCATAATCAGGGCACTCCTGCACCCCGCTTCAATGCTGGTACGGACCTTTGGCAAAAGGCTGTGACGGTGATCACAGAAGGTTCTGATTAGAGTTGGAGCACTCCAGCACCGCGGATTCCATCGTGCTTGAGGGCATTCAGGGCCTGATTGGCCTGAGTAAATGCAAAAACCTGCACTTCAGTGTGGATGGGGATTTCGGCGGCAACACGCAGAAAATCGCGTCCGTCTTCACGAGTGTTGTTTGCGACGCTCCTGATAGAACGCTCCCTATACAACAGGCCATAATCGAAGCTGGAAATCGGGCTCATGTAAATTCCGCCTAGAATCAGGGATCCGCCTTTTCGCAGAGCCTGCAACGCGGGAGGGACTAACTCGCCCGCTGGCGCAAAGATGATGGATGCATCGAGCTTCTCCGGCGGTTCTTCAGCAGCGGCGCCAGCCCATACCGCGCCCAGTTCCATGGCAAGCCGCCGGTGTTTGTCTTCTCGCGTGCACACAAAGACATCCGCTCCCCAGTGCCGCGCTACCTGTATGCAGACGTGCCCTGCTGCGCCAAAGCCGTAAATTCCCAGATTGCCCCCGCGTTGGATGCCGGAAAGTCTCAGGCAGCGGAAACCGATGATGCCTGCACACAAGAGTGGCGCCGCTTGCAGGTCAGCAAACCCTTCCGGCAAGGGATAAACAAAATCTTCATTCGCCACGGTGTACTCGGCAAGTCCTCCATTATTTGTGTACCCGGTGAACTCCGGGTTGTCGCACAGGTTTTCCCGCCCGCTTAGGCAATACGGACACGCACCGCACGTCTTATGCAGCCAGGGAATGCCAACCCGAGTACCAGGCAAATATTTGTGAGCATTGCTTCCGGTGGCCTCGATGAAGCCGACCACCTGATGCCCGGGGATTACAGGGCTCTTGCGGGGCGGCAGCTCGCCTTCCACAACATGCAGGTCAGTACGGCATATCCCGCAGGCAGTTACGCGTACCAGAACCTCGTTAGCTGCCGGAACCGGATCAGCCACTCGCTCGAGCGATAAAGGATTGCTCTCCACAGGAGCAGGCTTATTCAACAGCCAGGCTTGCATGGATTTAATACTAATGAATTCTTCCGTGTGGCGTCAGATGGGTCATGAAAGCTATGTCTGGCGGAGTACGCAAACAAGCATTAGCAGCAGAAACAAATCTGGGTAGCGGAATTCATTCACTGCTGTGAGGAGAATCGAAGCCGGGAATGCGTATCGTGTGTTTGCGGAGGAATCGCCTCAGCTGTCGGTCAGCGCGAGGGAACCGCTCACGTAACCGAATCATCCAGCGTCGCGCCCAATGGTGACGAGCTGAAAGAATAATCAGTCCAATCAAAAGAAACAGCAGCCCCGGTAGAATGGGAAGTACAAGCCCTCCCAGCCCCGTGACTATAAAAGCCCAACCGCCAATCTCCAGAAAAATACCCTTCATTTGTCGGACCGTTCACTTGGATGCTAGCGCACAGTCTTTTGACACAAAATCTTCTGCCGCGCAGGTTTAAGACGCGCTGTTTGTGGGCCGACGCGGAGGCTTTCCATTACTGAACAGTTTGAGAGGACGCGCCAAGCAGCAATTCGAGGGCTTGTTTGTACGTTGTACCTTCGCGAACAGGGGCAAAATCAGAGTTCGCCTCGTTTCTAAGAAGACGGGAGGTGGAAAGAAAAACCCGCAGCCTCAGGTCCAGATCCAGTCGGGTGACTTGCCATACGCCCGGCTCTACCTGGGTTTGTTCAATCAGGTAACGTCCCCCTTTATAAAGCTTTCCAAAGACTCCCCAACCGAATGAGACATTTTTGGTAACGACGCCGTCAATGCGCGTGAGTCGTTTCTGGTTGGGCTCAACCCACACTGTGCCCTGCAAACCGCGATAAATCTGAGTCTCCCGCTCATGCGGCGAGAATGAACCAGTGGGGCGAAAACTGAACTTCAGCTTTCCATCTTCTTCTCCGTCCGGGGTAAAGATGAACGCAGTAGGGAAGGCTTTCATCAATGCAACCCGCCGCTTCAATTCAGCTTTTTGGTCTTCGAGTTCATGACGTGCCGCATCCGGATCACTCAAAAGTTTTTTAAGGCGTTGTTCCTGTTTCTGCTCCTGATCGGGAGCGAGTGGTTCATGGTTGAAACTCACAATCCGGTCTGCCCGGCCTTCCGGAGTTGTGATCACCTCGCGCGTTTCCGTTCCCCATTTCCATTCAATCGTTTCGCGATAGCGGAGGTACTCTGTTTTCTGCAGAGCAGCAACTTCGTTGGCGGCAGCTTGGTTGATAAGAGCAGCAGAGGGTTCCTGTTCCTTTGCGTCCGGCTTCGTTTCTTCCTGACTGCTGAGCACGCAAACGCAGATCAGCACTACCGCTACGACGGGCCAACTGGCAACACATACGCGCTTTGGAAAAAATGTAGCTCGCATCACAGACGAACTTGATCTGCTGAGTGCATT
>DASUBD010000052.1:0-7298 GCA_035763445.1 Candidatus Angelobacter sp. | reverse complement strand
CTGGTTTGCCGCGTTGGGCGGCGCGGGTGGCTGGGTTACGAATTTCATGAAGTCTGATTCCGCCAGGCGCGAGGGATGCACTTCTCCGCCAAGGCCGAAAAACCGGCAGAAGCTCATCATGAGTGGACGCCAGCGCACAGGGTCAATGTGGGGACGCGTGGCGTCGCCGATCAGCAGACTTTCTTCCACGTGCAGCTTCACGATGTGCACTTCAAACACGTTGGCGCTCACGTTCTTGCCGAACGGCCGCCATTCGTGGACGATGCCTTCCATTTGCACCGGACATTCGGCCACGCGTGGCGGAGCAACCGCCTCAGATTTGGCCGGCGTCAACTCGGCCTCGCCGAATTTATCGCCTTCGTAGCGATAGCCCCACTGCCATTTCTTTTCCGGCACCGGATCTTTCCCAGTGGTGAGAGCGAGGCGGTCAACGTGCGTGACCAGCGCCTCAGAAGGCAGGTTGATCACGCATTCCCGCGTGCGGATCAGGTTGTCAGATGTCTGGCCCATCTGGCCGAGACCGAGCATGCAGCTCCAGCCCAGCCACCACGCTGATGACATAGGCGCCAGGTTTGGCGATCCGTCCGGGTTCAAGGTGCTGATCAGGGCCACGGGTGTTCCGAAATAAAGGATGGTCGGGTCAATCGTCTTGTGCATGGGCCCACAATAGCCAACGCCACGCCCTCCTCACTATCCGGAAATTGCGGTCAAAACCGATTTTTACAGAAAGGACATTCATCGCTAACGGCAGAAACTACCCCGGAGTCACGAAGACACAACGGCGCGGTTGAAGGTGACCGGCGGTCCGCCGCTGAAGACCTGGCGCATTACTGAAAATTCCATTGCCCATCCGTCACGCCGCTACGCTTCTGCGCGATCAGACAGGATTATTACAACACTCTAACCTTTTGCCACTCGATCCTTTAGACAAAGATATATGTGGCTTAATCCTGCTAAGTAGTTTTAGTTTCGGGAAGAACCAGCAACGGAGGTGTGTTGCTGCTGCATCCGAGTAGCTCATGAAAAGCCAATCCGTCTGCATCGCTCTCGTCCTTACACTGTTGCTTGCTGCAGGCATCAGCCACGCACAGACTCCCATTTCCGGCTCAGTTACTGTTTTCCAGGCGCCGCCACCCGATGCGCAGGCGGCCACGGTTGCCAATGGCGTCAACCGCTGGGGCAATGTGGTTGGGTTCACTTTCATCACGGAACTGCCTTACATCCGCCATCCTGACGGCGGCTTTGAGGTACTGCCTATCCATGTTTCCGGTTTTATTGACGCCATACCTTCCAAGCGCAACGCTTTTGGCGTGACGGTAGGCAAGATTCAGGATGCTCAGGGCCACTCGCATGGCTTTGTCAACTCGGGGACCGATACGGTGCTCGTTTCCATGCCCGGCGCGGTGGACACCTTCCTGACCGGCATCAACCGCTATGGAACTATTGTTGGGAACTTCAAGGCCACAGATGGAACCATCAAGAGCTTCAAGATCAAAGACGGCAAGACAACCATGTTGCAGTTCCGCACTAACACGCAGGCAACTGCCATCAGTGACACCGGAGTGATTGTGGGTAACACCATTGGAACTCTTCCCAACGGGAATGTTCGCGGATTTGTCCTGATGAAAGGGCAGTTCCATGACCTTGTTTTTCCCGGAGCTACCCGCACGTCCATTGCTGACATTAATGCCAGCGGCACAATCGTCGGACAGTTTGGCACTCCCACGGGCGACGGCAACTTCTTTTTCAAGAATGGCACGTTCTTCGTCCCCACGCTTCATCCATCGGACAAGTTCGCGGTGGGAGGAACAATCAACGGCATCAACGGGTTTGGCGACATCACCGGGAACACGGAACTTGTTTTTCCTGACGATCCCAGCGGCACCGGCACAGCAGGCTTCGTGGGAAAAAGATGCGCACCCTGACGGGCAACTGGATGGGCAGCAGTGCAAACGGGAACAGCCTGATCCGCGCAATCCCTTCCGCGGTTTGCTCACGCATAAAGCGCAGCATTGCACGGAAAATCCGCTCGCTCAGGCTGTCGCCTTGGTCAGAGTTGTGACCCGAAAGCTAATAGCCAAAAACTCTAGCCCTCAGTTCAGCTTTAATGGCGTCCATGTAGCCGGATCAAACTTGCCGAAGACGAACTGGATTTGATCAAGCTCATTTCCACTCCGTCCTGAAAATCCGAGCATGAACGTGCCCGCGGGCACCGTCCAGTTGAACGCGCTGCCGCCACCCCCTCCGCCGTCGATCTTCTCACCGCTGACGGCTGTGATGGTCAAATGGTCAACCCTTGCGCCGCTCCTTCCGCTGACGTTCTTGATAAATTGGCCAGGCAACAGGTTCAGCTTGCCGCTGAGAGTGCCGCCATTCCCGCCATGTTGTTCGGTCCACGTTTTACCGGTTGTGTTCTGGTATGTGGTCAGAAGTTTATCGATGCGTGAGCCGCTGCGCAGTTGCACGGTGATGATCATGGTTTGCTGCGAAACGAACGATCTGAACCCGGCAGCATCCACATCGTCAAAGGGCCCTCCTCCTGCTCCTCCGTACGCCTGCGAATGAGAGATCTGGCAGTTCAGAGCCGGCGTGCCATTCTTGAGCGAGGGCAGGTCCGGCGTGGTAAACGTCTGCGTGGGGTTTGATTCGAATGCCTCAAGCATTCGGTTGATGGTCTTATGGTCCGTGTCAGACTGGTTGCCGTTACTCACCAGTTTCACATCAGCATAGCCGCCGTAAGCATAGTAAATGGTTTTGATGGAGGTGATCTGGTTTTCCACCTGCTGGATCTGCACCAGCGGCCTGGTGAGACCGCCTACCACGCCGTTGCCCACAAAGAAATCCCGGTTCTTTGCCACCGGCTGGAAGTCACCGAAGTCCGGCACGTGCTCATAACCTTGCGTGTCAAAGGTGATGATGGCCGGTTCATCCAGCGGAATGGAGGGAAACTTGATCGCGTAGTCGATCACGTGATTGCTGTCCGGCAGGTCCGGATTTTTCAGGCCGGATACGCGTTGGCTGAAACTGACACGAGTCTTGGACGAGGACGTCATATTGGAGATTTTCGTCTGCAGACTCGCGTCCAGGGTGCCGCCCTCGAAAATTCCGTTCGCCTTCATGTCAGCAGTGAGGGCAATTTGTTCCTCTCGCGTCTCGGAATAGAATGTATAGACCGCGTCGTAGTCGCCTCCGTAAGTCACCGACCCCAGGAAACTATCACCATAGGAGCGGAAGAAATTCTGCAATTCCGTGTTTCCCTTTGGCGGGTTGATCCCGCGCTCAAGTCTCACGTTCGTCATCACTTCCTTTCTTCCAAAGTGGCGTGCGTGCACCACAATGGACACGCTGTAAGTGGTAACGTTCAGGTTGTAGACGAATTGCATTTTCTCGTCGAATGAGCCAAACGGCCCAAACCCGATCGAGAGTGATTGGTTGATTTCAAGTGAGGTGCTTAGCTTTTCAAGATCGGTACAAACGTTATATGCCGATGTGCTTGTGCCGCCTACGCTCTGGGTTTCACCCGTCACTGCTGTGCTGAGTCCGCGGCCGGTAACGCTGTCATAGCCCTGGAAGATTTTTACCGGGCTCGGTATCAACACTGCTCCTAACGCCTGAGTACTGACTGGTTCAGCCATAAAACTCTCCTTTTTTAGATTGGCTAAGTATCTGGTTGTGTAAGGTGTCCGGCTGTGTAACCTATCTGGCTGTGTGAAGGTATGCGATTGTGTAAGGCGCCAGTTGCACATCTGAAGCTGAAGGTAGCTCCGCCGAAATGCAAGCTTTTACCGCTTCCAGAGCTGGAGAACGGAGCAACGATGAGAGAAACTTAAACTAAAGAGAAACACCAACTAGAAAAACTCAACCTAGAAGGAAGTGGCGCGAATATCTTCTTTATAGGTAGAAACGAACTTTAACACAACTGAACTTGTTGATAGATCTAATTTACAAATATTGATTGACGAAAAAACACCTAGTTCCTTGTTTAGGTCCGCAACAAGTTGCAGTTGGCGTATACGGTCGCAAATATCTTTTACGAACTTGTGGAAAGAAGACTGCGGAGCAGATGAATCGTCCGCCAGCATCCGCCGCAGATGCAAAATAGCCGGTTCAGTCTTCTGCGTACCAATCAGAGTGTGGCGAAAAGTTATGGCAGGAGAGACATTGCGTTTCCATCCACTGGAACAGACATGCAGGGCAAACGCCGCCAGTGTCAAATGTGTTCCAGATGTGTCCGCAGGTGCAGGCCCAACGGTCTTCCTTCCTTGGCGACCAGCCGCACTTCGGGCAACGGATGTGTGGGCCGGAGGGTCCACTGCCTCGTTCAACGTCGTTCTCCGGTACAAGGGTTAGAGTATCTGTCTTCACGCTCATGACTCTGCTCTAGACTACAACAACTGCTTGTCACTGAGGCCCGGTTCCTGAGTACTTTTTAATCTTTGTGGCAACTTGTTCACCAGATGGAAAAAATGCTGCTGCTATTGACTCGTGCCGGAAGACAGGCCTAGACTCAGCGGCTGAAGGTCTACCGGTGTGAAGTGAGCAAGAGAAAGAAAAAACCGGTCCGGGCCCCGCCAGTACGACAGCAGTCGCTCTGTTCCACTCTTGTCTGTCTCCCGACCCCATTCATCATCGAGCGAAATCAAAATCTTGAAACCGAGGTCAAAATATGCCTGCTGCTGACGATAATGTGAAAAGACTTGAGGAGCGTTTGACGCGATTGGAAGCCGCACTGAACCAGATCGGCGGAAGTGGTGGATTCACTCCGCCCGGCGGAGCTGTGGTAGATCCCCCGCCGTGGCATTACCGCTGGCCGCACCCTGTTGCTGATCCAGCACCGTGGCCGCACCCCGTTGCCGATCCCGCACCATATCCATGGTATGGCGGAGGAGTTTTCCGGCGTCCTATTCCTGTTCCTAGTCCCATCGTTGACTCTGCAACCTTCGCCGCAGGAGGCGGAGGAGTACCCAGCCCATTCGGCGCGCAAGCCGCTTCCGCGCAATCTCTATTTGCTCGGATCGGGCACCTTGGCGGTGATCCTCCACCTCCCGACATAAGCCGGTTCAGTGCCGTGCAACTGGAAGCAACTCTACATTCCATTGCGGCGGAAAAAGCGAGATTGACCTCGATGGAAAACATGGTCAAACAACAACTGGAAAACGTTAAAAAACAGGGCTAGGCAATTGAAGCTCGCGGTCCGGACGGAATCTTAAGGAAAGATCTCGTCCGGACCGATGAGGAGGTTCAGCGTGCAGATACCAGCATTCAACGCCATTCCTGCGCGGCCGCAGCATGGTCGCGCACAGAAAGCTCTTCTCATTGGTTTCCAGGACCAGGACAACCTTGGTCTTCGCTACCTGATGTCGGCGGTCAACGCTTCGGGCCACCAGGCCGCAATCATGACCTATGCCTCTGATCCGGAGCCCATCCTGAAGCGCATACAGCGAGATCAGCCGGATGTGGTGGGGTTCTCCTTGATCTTCCAGTACATGGCGCCGGATTTCGGCCGGGTGATTGCCGCGCTGCGCGAAGCCGGAGTCACCGCGCATTTCACCATGGGAGGCCATTACGCCAGTTTTGAGCCGGCAGAAATTCTCAGGCGCATACCCGGCCTTGATTCTGTCGTCCGCTTTGACGGCGAGATCACGCTGGTAAAGATTTTGAATGCACTCAGTTCAGGCGAAGACTGGCGAACTCTGCCCGGAATTGCGTTTCATGGTGCTGATGGAAAAGTGACGCTGCCATCTTTGGCGACTGTGGTTGATGACCTGGATGCTCTCCCCACGCCTGATCGCCGCTCCATCGACTATGAAGGTCATCCCATGCCCACAGCTTCCGTACTGGGAAGCCGCGGATGCCCGTGGGATTGCTCTTTCTGCAGCATTCGTCCTTTTTATGAAGAGCAGGGCGGCGCGCTGCGGCGTCTGCGAAAACCGCGCGCCGTGGTGGATGAGATGCTGGACCTGCATCGCAACCGCAACGTGCCAATTTTTCTTTTTCAGGATGATGACTTTCTCGCCGGCGGCAAAAATGCCAAACGGTGGGCCATGGAGATTGCTGACCTGATTGCCGCCGAAGGCCTGGGCGGGCAAATTGCTTTCAAGATCAGTTGCCGCTCTGACGAGATCCATGAAGAAGTCCTGGAGCGCCTGATTGCCGGCGGGCTCACGCACGTCTACATGGGCGTGGAGTCTGGCGATGATGAAGGCCTGCTGAACATGAGCAAGCGCATCAAGCCTGAAACGCATCTGCGCGCCGGACGCATCCTGAAGCAAGTTGGCATGTCATTCGACTTTGGCTTCATGCTGGTGGATCCCTACTCCAGCTTCCGCAGCATTCGCCAGAATGTTAGCTTTCTGGAAGAGTTCATTGGCGACGGCTGGACCGTCGCGCCCTTCTGCCGCATGCTGCCTTACGCGGGCACGCCCATCAAGCGCAGGCTTGAGAGTGAAGGCCGGCTGCTGGGCACGCAGTTTGAACCCGATTACAAATTCCTCGATCCTAAACTTGATTTCTTCTATGACTGGATGGTCAGGACGTTCTACACACGCAACTTTACCAACCAGGGACTTTGCCACATCCTGCGCAGCCTTCTTTTTGAGGCCCATCTGCGCTTACCGGCGCGGAACCGTGTCTCTGAGGCGCAGAAGGCCTACGTCCATTACCTTACGTCGGTTTGCAATCAGGTGGCCTGCTACACGTTGCGTTGCGCGGTGGACCACATTGAGTCCACGCCGCTGGAAAAGCTTGAGAAAGACACTGCCTTTCTCGATGGGCTCACTCAGCATGAGCAGCGGGAAGAGGCGCGCCTCACTGCGGAACTGGCGCAGTACTACGAATGGGTGCATCAGGATCATTCGCCAGTTCCCGGGCCTGTGGGGGGCTTTGAAAAATCGTGGACCTTCCACGAAGGCGACTACGAGGCAGCGGGCGTAGGCGCAGCGATGCGATGAACCGATCCGGAGCAGTGGACGTAGTACTTGTAAATATGCCGTTTGCTGAAGTGCAGCGGCCGTCCATTGCTCTGGGCCTGCTGCACGCTTCGCTCAGGGAAACAGAGATCCGCAGCGAAGTTGTGTACGCAAATCTCGCATTTGCTGAGACAGTCGGCTTGGCTGCCTATCAGGCATTGCAGGCCACAGCGACTGATCATCTGCTGGGAGAATGGTGCTTCTCCGCCCAGCTGTTTCCGGAAAATGAGGAGCAGGACGAAGAATATCTCAATCTGGTTCTGGAAGCGCGCACGCAGGGGCTTCCGCCTCTGCTGGAACAAAGAAAAGAAGTGATGCGCTGGATTCGCG
>DASUBD010000051.1:0-5201 GCA_035763445.1 Candidatus Angelobacter sp. | reverse complement strand
GATCTATTCCCGCCATGTCCCCAGAGAAGACCTGGAGCGCAGACGCATTCCCCTGCTTTGTTACGAAACGAATGCTGACGATTACATAAGATCCAGCTTCGAGCCCCTTACCCCCCCACCCAAGCCGCCGGAGCCTGTTCTAAAAGAACGTCCGAAAGCGCAATGACCGCTGTTTTGAGCGGATGTTTGATCGATCACCAAATTTATAGCTTTGTATTGCCCTTAGCAGATTTCTAGCGCGCCGCCAGGCTTGGCTGCTTCCCCAAAATGCTGGACATGCTTTTGCTTCTGGTGTTTAGGGAATAGCTTGTCCGAGGCCAGCTCTAGACTATTTTGACTTTGCAAAAGACTTCAATATCAATGAAACAAAAAAATTGTAAGAAATTGATCGTGCAAAGTTGACGAACACCACTCAGCGAGTTAGCCTGCATAACACAGGCTCGCGCTTTGGGTCTTTATGCTGCACGTGATCCTCCGCGATTTTCACTAGCATTCGTTGTTTCCAGGATTTGGAGAAGAAGAATAAGGCGGGGCGGAGCGGTGTGTCCGGCGCTCAGGTATAGCTGTGGCCTGACCTTTTCTTCCGGTCACTCCGAGCTGCTGCATTTGAGTTCGGAGGTCTCCAAATGGCAGCTACTGACAAGATCACCTCGCGCTATGAGCGAGTCCGGAACATTCGTCGCGACGCAAACAACAACGAAAACGCTTTTGGAGCAGTGTATCTTTGGGAGTTCTCGCCCGATCGATTCCTTGCGGCTGCGCCCCGGCCATCGCGAATTACTGATGTCAACCCAGACACGAGCGGCATAGCAGATCTCGCCAATCCATGCCGTATAAGTTTGATGGGCACAGGAGGAGAGCACGGCTACTAACGCCGTCGATTATTGGCTATGCGGCGGCATTATCTGCAACGAAGCTCGCGAGCGTCCATCAATCAATGCTTACTGCAGCGGCGCGCATCGTTCCGCGCGAGCCGCGCGGCTTGGTGTGAGGAGATGACTCTGGCGTTGTGCGAACTGAGAGAACAAAATCGATAATTTTGGCAGAAAGTGAGGTACTTTCATGGCAGAACCAAACATTGCAAGGGTAATCATTACCAATGCGTCAGGGTCGACTATCTTCAAACCTAATCCTCAACCCATTACTCAGTTTGACTCAGTCTTCTGGGTAAATGAGACGAGCGAAGCCCATCAACCGGCACCTGACGGTGGAACTCCCGATCAGTGGGTGTCGAACCCGATTCCACCCCAGGGAAAATCTTCCCAGGTTGTCTTCGAAGAAGCCGGAAGCTTTTCATATCACTGCGCGAAGCACCCGCAAAGTCAGACGGAAAAAGGCGTCATTACTGTCAAGGCACAAAGTTAAGAAAGGGCAAGGAGGCGAAATCTATGGCTGAAAAGAATGTGGTAGAGAGTGCAAAAACGACAGATACCCAGTCAGAAAAGGTACTTCGTGAAGAGGACCCTCAAGATGCGAGCCGCCGGCAGTTTCTTAATCAGGCGCTGGCCGCTTCTGCCGGAGTGGCGTTATCAGGCTTATTTCCTCATTTGGAAGCAGCCACGCTTGCCGAGGCTCCTCAACAATGCACACCCATCTTCAATCAGGAGTTGGTCAACCCGGGAGAAATCCCTGCGGGACCGGACGGAGTCCTGCATGCAGTACTGCGCGTGCACGGAGAAGACCGTGTGGTTTCCTACCTCGACGTAAACGGACCCAACCCGAACACGCCGGCCAAGGTATGCGGAACATTCAAGCTGCGAGCCTACGAGGGCTACAAAGGTACAAAGATTGACAAGTCACAGCTAGTCACCAAGCCTGGCGTTTACGGACCCGGACCAACTTTTCGCGCAAAGGTTGGCGACACGCTCCAAATTGCCCTGTTGAACCATATTGATCCCAAGGATTTCCCGGAAACCGCAAATGGCGTGTGTGATCTGGTCAAGAACTCTAGCGGCACTGAGCTCTATCCGGGCAAACCGGGCGCACCTCCCTGTCCAGACAGCTACCCGGACTGCTTTCGCGGATCAGATACTACAAATCTGCATTTCCACGGGACGCATGTAAGTCCCAATGCTTTTTCAGATAACGTTCTGGTAGAAGTTGTTCCTGATCTGCACGCGACACCGGAAGAATGCCAATTTTTCTACCAATCGATTGCCTGCAAGGATTACCCCAATCCCCAGAGCTGGGTACACATGGATGCCAAAAGCGCGCAGGAAATGCAGACTCTCAAGGCGCGCAATCGGACGCGCCTGGAGAAACTCGATCAGATTCAGCCAGAGCCGAATGATAAGACTCTGCACAGCAGGCAGGCTGCTCAGAATACCCATCTCGAACAGTACGGAGAATTTCCCCAGTACTGGTCAGGTTGTTTTCCCTACTGCATCAGGCCGCCCAAATACGTGCCGCCACCACTTCCAGGAGTTCTGCCGTGTCCACCACAGCCTGAACCCAAACCAAAATACTCCATGGGACAGGCTCCGGGCACGCACTGGTACCACGCGCACAAGCATGGATCCACATCCATCCAGGTGTACAACGGAATGGCAGGGGCAATGATTCTGGAGGGTGACTACGATGCCAAGCTGCGCCAGATCATGCCTGGGGTGCAGGAGAAAGTTCTGGTCCTGCAGCAGTTCCAGCCGCAACCGAACCGGGAACGCACTGGTGGGGCCGGCGGCGCAGGCAGCAAGAGCGCTCCTGCCGGTTTTGCCGGCACCCTTGTGAACGGCCAACTCCAGCCGAAGATCACGATGAAGACCAATGAAGTCCAGTGGTGGCGGATCATTAATGGTACGGTACAGGGAGGAAAGGACGCTCTGTTTACCTGCGGCTTCGCTGGATCAGCAGCGCCAAAGTATTATCAGACTGCTCAGGATGGCGTGCAATTCCATTGGGACAACTATTCTCCGCAGCTCAAGAATCCCAACACAACCTTCACATTAGCGCCCGGTAACCGAGTGGATATCCTCGTCCAGGCTCCGAGCCAGCCTGGTACTGCAACCCTGGTTTACAAGGACGTAAGGACGCAGCCCGCAGGAACCGAGACCATTCTCACGGTAAACGTGGTTCCGGCAACGAGTGGTCTGGCATATAACCAGAAGTGGCCCCAGTCCAGGGACCAGTATCCCGAAATGCCAGAGTTCCTTCGTGACATTGAGGAAGTATCTGAGTGTCGCATCATTAAGTATGAGATGGATACAAGCAAAGGGCCGGGGGCACCGCCTCTTATCAATGGCAGAAGGTTCGAGGAAGGCAGGATTGATGAAGCGATGCTGCTCGATACCAGGCAGGAATGGACAATCCAGAATTACTCAGCCGGTCTCTTTGTGCGCCATCCGTTTCACATTCACGTAAATCCTTTTCAGATCACTGAGCTGTTTGATCCGAATACTATGAGTCAGCCCTTGAAGCTGCCTCAACCCTGGATCTGGTGGGATACATTTCCCATACCGCTGGGCAAGAAGGATCCGAATAATCCAAACAAAATCATTCCCGGCTACTTCAAGATGCGGACGCACTTTGCCGATTTCGCAGGCAAGTTCGTGAACCATTGCCACATTCTGGCCCATGAAGACCGGGGCATGATGCAGTTGATTGAAGTTGTAGATAACAAGACGGTGGTCACTCACCACTAGAGCAGAGGTGAGGCACCAGTCCAACGTTTTCAAACCGCGCTCCGGCTTGCTGCCTTTACCGGCAGAGAGCCGGAGCGATGCACGGTACTGAATCTCCGCAAATTGAGGGTTACAATACGACCTCGTGCCATCCCCGTTCGCAATGTTGCCGAAGCTTCGCCGGTATTCTCACGGGAGTGGCCTCACCTGGCGGAAAAAACTCAAAGTCTTTCATTCCATCGGCCAATTCCTGCGGTTTCCGGCCAGATCGCCTTGCTGGTATCACACCGGTTCTCTACCGTGCGAATGGCAGACCGTATTGTTGTTCTGCAGTATGGAACCATTCTTGAAGAGGGCGCTCATGCCCAGCTGCTGTTGAACAACAATCTTTACGCCGAGATGTTTCGGCTTCAGGCGGAGGGCTATCAGTAAAAATGGCGCAGGTCTTTGATGCCGTGGCTTCAAGTTTCGAGCGACTTCGCACTCTGCCCAGCGGAGTCCCTGAAGCCATTCGTTCAGCCATCTTTGCTGCCATTCGAATTGCTTCGCCTGCCAAGGTGCTCGACCTTGGCGCCGGCACTGGAAGAATAGGAAGGGTCTTTATTGCTGCCGGCGATCACTACATGGGAGCTGACACATCGCTTGCGATGCTGCGCGAATTTCAAGTTTCCGCGAAAGACGGATGCCTGGTCCAGGCCGATGGAAGACAATTGCCGTTTCGTAAAGGCGCCTTCGACCTGGTGCTGCTGATGCACGTTCTGAGCGGAACTCAGGACTGTCAAGAGATAGTGAAGGAATCGCGGCGTGTGGTGCGAGCGGGGGGCGCCGTTGTGGTGGGACACACAGTGAGGTCTGAATCCGGAATTGATGCACAGCTCAAAAGAGAATTGCGATCCATTCTGGAAGAGATGGGCATTCCATTGCGCCAGCCCCGGGAGTCAAGACGTGAAGCCCTTGAGTGGCTTAACTCTCACGCGAGGCATGGGGTCCATTCACAGTCTGCGTCATGGACAACAAGCACAAATGCGCAGCAATTCCTGGAACGCCATCGCACCGGGGCGCGTTTTGCTGCCTTGCCCCTTCCCGCCCAGGAACTTGCTATTAGCAAGCTGATGGAATGGGCAATGAAAACGCTTGGATCTCTGGACAGCACCTTCGAAGAGCAACACAGTTTTGAATTGGATATTTTTGAATTCTGAAAAGCAATCAATCTTTAACTCTTGAAAGTACTTGATGAAAGCCACAAAAGACGAAAACGCGCACCTCACGGATCTAGGGAAGCAACTGATCTTCAACTCATTAACCGATGCCTCAGTCCAGCAAGCGACGGAAGGGACACACAACTTTGCCATCCTGCCATGGGTCAACGTGGTCAAGATCGGCGGTCAGAGCATCATGGACCGCGGCCGCACCGCGGTTTATCCTCTGGTGCAGGAAATTGTAGAGAATCTCGGCCGTCACAAGATGATTCTTGGGACGGGCGCCGGGACGCGAGCCCGCCACATTTACAGCCTCGCAATCGACCTTGGTCTGCCCACCGGCGTGCTCACGGTTCTTGGCACCGCTGTCGCCTGGCAGAACGCG
>DASUBD010000050.1:0-6141 GCA_035763445.1 Candidatus Angelobacter sp. | reverse complement strand
GCGGGCGGCGTTTTGCAGGATCTGGCGCAGCCGCGTTGGGTCAACCGGTTTCTGAATGAAGTCATACGCGCCCGATTTCATGGCATCCACGGCCACATCGATGCTTCCCTGCGCCGTCAGCAATACCACGGCCACCGGCTGCGGTTGTTCAGACAGACGTTGAAGGAGTTCCATGCCGTCCATGCGCGGCATTTTGAAATCCGTTACCACAATGCCAGGGAACCAGGTGGCGGCTTTTTCCAAACCGTCCAGTCCGTCTTTGGCTGTTTCGGTCCGGTAACCCCAGGCGGAAATCAGCTCAGCCAGGCCGGTACGCTCATTTTCTTCGTCCTCCACGATGAGGACTTTTTCCTGTGTACTCAAGCTCTTCCCCTTTCTGAGAGATTACACCAGTTCGGCACTCCCCGGCAGCAACAACACTGGTTTAGATGCCGCCTGCAGGCAAGCGTCCAGCGCCTGATTGCAGGTCAATTGCACACCGCCAAACGCATTTGGAAATAGACGCAAGCGCCGGAACGTGCATCCAAATCCAGAGTCTCTGCATTTGGTTAATTGCTGACAGGAGAATTGATAAAGAAATGAAACCCTTAGCGACAATCTTGCTGGCATTCGCTGTACTTGCTGCGACGGCATACTCACAAACCGCAGCCACAGGCTCCGCTTCCGGCAACGCCTCCGTTGCGAATGGACAAGCCGGAGCGAACGTGAACACGAGCGAGCAGACAAGGGCAAACGGAGCGTCAGCCAGTACTACTGCGGCAGGTTCGGCGCAGGTCAAGGAACAGCATGAGGCCAAGCCCGAAAAGCACGAATCTCATGCAAAAGACCGCGGCGACCGTGGCAACTCACATGATCAGGACAGCTTGTCTGCCGCGATGGCCAGCGGCGCCACTCTACAGGCAGAGTTGACGAAGCCCGTGGATGCAAAGAAAGCCAAGCCGGGTGACCCAGTAAGCGCGAAGCTGACGCAGGATGTCAAATCAAACGGGCACGTGGTTCTGCACAAAGGATCAAAGCTGGCAGGCCATGTGACTGAAGCCCAGGCGCGAGGCAAAGGCCAGGCTGAGTCAAAGCTCGGGATCGTGTTCGATAAAGCGCAGCTCAAAGGCGGAGAAGAAGCTTCCATCAACGCTGTGATTCAGGCCCTTGCGCCACCGGCACGGGCCACAGCATTGGCTGGTGCAGACGAGGCTGGCAGCCTTTCCGCTCCAATGGGCGGAGCCGCTCCCGCTGCGGGAGGGGGCGGGTTGGTCGGTGGTGTAACTCGAGGAGCTACGTCCACACTGGGTGGCGCGACAGGTTCGGTGAGCAATGTTGGCGGCGGGGCAGTTGGAAGCGTCAACTCCACCCTGAACGGCGCAGCAGGAACTGCTGCGGGCGGCCTGAACGCTCAGGGCACCCTGATGACCAACAGTCGCGGTGTTATAGGACTTCAGGGACTTACATTGAACTCTGTTTCCACGGCTGGAGCACAGGCCTCTGTAATCAGCTCTGCGACCCAAAATGTAAAGCTGGAGAGCGGAACACAGATGCTTTTACAGTCAAGTGGCGCAAGCAAATAAGAGTAGCTGCGGCCAAGGTGCTTTTTGCATTGAGATTCTAATGAAAGACAACCTTGGCCGTCACTCTGAATCAGAATGGCTATGCCTTTTTGTTGATTTCTATTCCGGATAAGCACAGAATGTCTGGATAAAACTTGAAGGCTGTTCAGGGGAGCTTCCTTTTTCAAAGGGGTGAAAAATGAAAAGCTGCTCGGCGCTGTCACAATTTACGATTCTAACTGCAGGTTCACTTCTAAGCTCCGTCCTTGTTCTTGCTCAGCCTCAACAATCTTCCACCGCCGCCGCTCAGATCCAGGGTGCAGCTGTCCCTGCACAAACATCGGCGAGCCATGGAGTCAAGTCGGTGGCTGGCGAAAGCGTGGCTGTAAGCTCTGCACCGGCAGCCAAGCCAAGAGTCATCGGGTTAGGGAGCACGATACTTGCCGAATTCTCCGGCTCCTTGAACGTAAAAAAATTGAAACCTGGCGACAAAGTAAAAGCAGTGTTAGCTCAGGACCTCCTCGCGGGAGGACAGATTATTGCGAAAGTTAATTCGAAGGTTCTAGGGCACGTCACCGAAATCAAGCGTCGCAGCGAGGGCGATCCGGAGTCGCGGCTTGGAGTGGTGTTCGACAAAATACTTCTGAAGAAACACCAAGAGCTGGATTTTCAAGCTATCGTGCAGGCTTTGGCTCCGCCGGTGGTGAGAAGATCGCGCGTTGATGAACCAGACCAGATGATGCCGCCTCCAACACTTAGCGTTACCAGCCCTCTGCCGGGACAGTCGGGAAGCCGGTCATCATCAACCACCCGCTCCACCAGCAGCGCAACCACCCTGGCCACCACCATGGGTACAGTGGGCCCCATGACTACTGTCGCTAGCACGCCGGGGATGAACCCTGGCAATGGACTGACGCACGTAAGAACACAAGCCAGCAGTACCTCGCCGGCCAGCGGAGGAGTTGGGATGCACGGAGTGTATGGACTGAAGGGCCTTGCTCTGGCTGCTCCGAGTCCGGCGTCACAGTCCGGCCCCGCGATCGTTTCCACCAAATCTGACGTAAAACTGGAGAGCGGGACGCAAGTTGTGTTGCTGGTTGTCAATTAAGGGACTCCGTTACTGAGAACCCTGTTGTGCTGGGCAGTTTGAGGCGGACCGTCGTCCGCTCTCTTCAGCTCTTCAAATTGCGCTATCTCGCCCCGGGAC
Organism: Candidatus Angelobacter sp.; assembly: GCA_035763445.1. Taxonomy (GTDB): domain Bacteria; phylum Acidobacteriota; class Terriglobia; order Terriglobales; family Acidobacteriaceae; genus Angelobacter. The sequence continues at coordinate 3,393 of DASUBD010000050.1, read as the reverse complement.
AGGCCGCATCTACGAAAAAATCTTGCCAACCCTGAAACCTCTTGGCCTTCAGTAACTTGTTGCCGCAAAATCAGGCGTGGCACTCTGATTTACCGGGCTCTCCCGATCAGGAAATTGACTAATGCGCTGCCGCATTTGTGTGGTTTCAACAGTTTTTTTCGCAATGCTGCTGTGCGCGACTAGCGCACCGGCGCAGCAGTGGCAGTCGGTCGGACCTGAAGGTGGAACCGTCCGCAGTCTTGCGTTTGATCCGCGTAATCCTGACCGGATCTTTCTCGGGACCAGCGCGGGGCGCATTTACCTCTCCACAGATAACGGCTCCTCATGGTCACGTTTCGCGCATTTGGGCAGTTCCTCAGAGATGGTGCTTGACCACATCGTCATCGATCCCATCAACAGCAAGAACATTTACGTCAGCGCATGGAACGCGCAGCTTCCGGACAGTGATGGCGAAATTTTCAGGAGCAGGGACGGAGGCAAAACCTGGGACATCATGGCGGACATGCACGGCAAGTCCGTACGCGCGCTGGCGCTCGCTCCTTCTGATCCCAGGACTCTGATTGCCGGGGCGCTGGACGGGATTTATCGCAGCCGTGATGGTGGCGACAACTGGGAACGCATTTCTCCCGAAAGACATGCCGAGATCAAGAATGTTGAGTCCGTGGCTGTCGATCCGCTGAACCCGCAGGTGATTTACGCAGGTACGTGGCACCTGCCGTGGAAAACAGAAGACGGCGGCAAGAGCTGGCATAACATCAAGAAAGGCGTGATTGACGATTCTGACGTGTTCTCCATCGCAATTGATTCGCTAAACCCGGCAAGCGTCTATATCAGCGCCTGTTCCGGGATTTATCGCAGTGAATCAGCTGGCGAACTCTTTCGCAAGATCCAGGGAATTCCTTATGCTGCGCGACGCACACGCATTTTGCGAATGGATTCAATGGACCACAAAACTGTTTACGCCGGTACTACGGAAGGTTTATGGAAGACAAGCGATGGCGGGGCCACATGGAAACGAACAACAAGTGACCGTGTGATTGTGAATGATGTGCTGATTGATCCGCGGAAGCCGGAGCGCGTGCTGCTGGCCACAGATCGTGGCGGCGTGCTGGCAAGCAATGACGGCGGCCTCACATTCACGGCTTCAAACCGTGGCTTTACCCATCGGCAGGTAGCGAGCCTGCTGCTCGACCCGAATCGCCCGAACGAGATTTTAGCCGGAATTCTGAACGACAAGGAGTTTGGCGGAGTTTTCGCCTCGCGCGACGGCGGACAGACCTGGACGCAGATGAGTGAAGGATTAGAAGGACGCGATGTTTTCGTTTTGCGCCGCGCTCCTGATAACACTCTGGTGGCAGGAACAGATACTGGTGTTTTCGAACGCAAGGCAACCGAACCGAAATGGAGTCCGGTGAACCGGGTGGTTGAGGAAAAGACGGTGCCTGTGCCCGGCAAAAGAAATGCCCTCACAACCAAAACAGTGGTGAGCACGCTGACTGCCCACATCAGTGCGCTGGAAATCTCGGGACAGACCTGGTACGCCGCATCTTCCCAGGGCATGTTTATCAGCACCGATGCTGGAGCCATGTGGAGCCCCAAGACTCTTCCCACTTTGAAATATGTGATCAGCCTGGCCTTGTCCGGTAATATGGCTGTGGCAGCAAGCCGTAATGCCATAGCGGTTTCAGTCAACGGTGGAGAGACATGGTTGAGTCCCAAACCCATGGCACCAGACTTTCTGATCAATTCAGTGGCAGTGGACCCAACCGGCACCATCTGGCTGGCTACACGAGACGGAATGTTTCGCAGCAGCGATCTCGGCGATACCTGGAAACGCGTGATCTCACTCCGCTTGTCAAACATTGCCGCCGTTCAGATCGATGCTGACAACCAGAGAATCCTTGCCACGGGCGCAGCGTCGACGAATGTCTATGAAAGCACAGACAATGGCCGTTCCTGGACGCCCATCAACACCGGCTGGCTGCTGCGCAACGTCGGTTCGGCCCATGGCCGTCTGATGGCGACTACCCCTTTTGATGGGATAGTGGTCCAACCTGAAACCGCAGCGGTGCAGCAGGCGGCTTCGGCATCAGGAACCCGCTGATTTTTACGCAAGTGTGGAGCGAGATTTGTTGCGGGTGCTCCTGATCGAGAGCGGCCCATGGCTGTTTCTAAGTAGTTCCTCCTGCGAAGCAGCTACTCACAAAAGGGTAAAAAATACATCCGCCCAGTCACTTCCCTCTCCTAAGTCATTGATGTACCGGCGGTTACAATGGCACGAGCCTTGCACATCCTTCTTTCGGCAGATTCCCCACTGCCGGGAGTCGTTCGATGAAAGCGAGAGAGTTTGAAAGAGTAGCTGTTGTCATGCTGCTGGCCACTGCCTTACTGGCGACTGGCTGCAGGGGTGTGGGCGCACAGCCGCCCTCCACTCCGGCCACAACAGCCGACAACTCTGACACACAGAAACTGCCGTTTACTGAAAATAAGCCGGTGGTGATACCGGTAAGCACAGCGATTTATGTTCGCTTGCAGCAGTCACTTTCGAGTAGAACAGCGCAACCGGGCGAGAAGTTTTCCGCCGTGTTGGATGAACCACTGATTGTGGATGACCAGGCGGTAGCACCGAAAGGCGCGCCCGTGGAAGGCAGAGTGGTTGCCGCCCGTGATTCAGGACGCCTGCACAATTCCGGGTATCTGCGAATAACTCTTTGCTCTATTACAGTGAATGGCAAGTCCATACCTTTGCAAACCAACAGCATGTTCGTAAGCGGCGGGACCTACAAGAAGCGCAATTTGGCATTCATTGGCGGGGGCGCAGGCGGCGGAGCCTTGATAGGGGCATTGGCTGGAGGCGGCAAAGGCGCTGCCATAGGAACCCTGGTTGGAGCGGGGGCAGGCACCGGCACAGCCTACGCTACGGGAAAAACGGATGTCGGGTTCGCCGCGGAGCGCAGGCTGGGATTCAAGCTGACACAGCCACTGAATATCGGTTAAACATTTTCGATTGGGCTAAGGGAAGGAGCTGCAGAAAGCGGCTCCTTTTTTTTGTCGCTTATCAGGTGCTCTAAACATTTTGCCTTCCGAACTGCCACCCGGCGTTCAAGGAACGGAACTGGTTACTAAAGTAACCTTCATATCGCTTTTGGGCACGTATTGGTACACGAACTTCCGTGTACTTAGGATATATTCGCGTCATCCCCCAAATGGTTTGGAACCCGACGGAAGGTTCTGAGGTTTTCGGATTATCCGCTTGAAAGCCAGTGCCCGAAGTGTGTCCGGTTACAAGTGTCCCGGGCAAGTGTGGCGGCGGACAAACCTAATCAACTCAATCGGCAAGGAGAAGAGAATCGGATGAGCAAAAACACTTTTTTCAGAGTTACCGCAGTCATT
>DASUBD010000049.1:0-20786 GCA_035763445.1 Candidatus Angelobacter sp. | reverse complement strand
CACACCTTCCGGAGATGAAACGGCTGTACTTTGCGCGTGAACGCTGCGCACGAAGGGACTCAAGCCACCAATGGGCGCGATGGAGCCGGCCGATGTAATCAGGCCCCACTTGATCAGTTCACGACGGGTAACTTTGCCTTGCGAATATGCCTTAACAATTTCCTGTCTGTTTTTGCGTGCATTTTCGGCATCCCTCACACGCGCTTTGGACGCGTCTTTGGGAAGATAGATGTAACTCATTCGCTGCGCTCCTTAAAATTTGGGGATAGACGATCTATTGCGCGGATGGGCCTCCGTTGGATCCAGACGAAGACACGTCCGTTCCGCAGCTGGCTACTTTTTGCGGGATGAAAGCCGGAAGTCGCGTAAGAGGATTGCCTGCCACCCCGGAGGTGGCACTTCTTACGGATATAAGCCGCGCTGAGAGTACTGCTGCCTTTGAGCGCTAGGCAAGAAAAGGTAAGGTCAATTTTTGTTAAGGCAAGTAGATTTTAAGTATCAATGTAACTTAAACATATAATTCTAAAAGCGCTTATTAAATTGAGTGCGCAATAATTCTTAAATAATTAAGAAATACTTGAAGGTGCGCTGCGGGCGATTGCTAAATTAGAAACTCTAAGAATTGCAGGGTCTGTTGTTTATTTTTCAGCAAAATGGTTGGGCCGAAGGGCTAAATCTTATTAGGTTAAGTGTCAAACCCTAGGCGTCACCTGCGTTGGTTTCAAATGCGTACGAAACCATTTTGAAGCGTGAATGAGCCTGGCTGAGTGTGCTGGCGGTTCATCCTGCATAAGCAAATACAAGTCATTCGGCCGATGAAACGATGAAACAAAGGCGCGGCTGAAATGCACCTGAGCGCCTCACACATTCGCCAAACCGCAACTACCGGTGCGATGAAACGCTCTGCAGTTGTAAGTCACTAGAGAACGGGACTAAGATTGCCGCACCACTCCCAATTCACCTGTTCACGGAGGAGCCATGGAGTCTACCGGGACCGCAACAGGTAAGCAAAACATCGTTCATCAGGAGTCAGACACGCACGGCACAAAGGAATTGCTCAAATGGCAAAAACGACTTCTGCCGGTGATGACCCTCTTTCTCATATCCCTGGCTTTTGCCTTTTTTGTAGTGAGTACCAGAACGCTGAATGGTGTAGATGAATTCGTGAAGGGAGAGCACGGCGAACTTCGCGAGCAGATCAACGCAACCATCAAGGACTCAAAACCAGCACAGACATCCGAGGACTCCATCCGCCGCGGACTGCTGATTCTGGAAGCCGACGCCCTGGACCGGCGCTACCACCAGGCCAGCGCTCTTCTGATGTCGCAGATATGGGCCAAACACCTCGCGTTCATGACAGGGATGATTATGTCATTCATGGGTGCAATCTTCATCCTTGGCAAACTCAGCGAATCGCAATCAGAGGTGGCCGGTGGCGGGTCGCAATGGAATGTTTCCATTCACAGCGCTTCTCCGGGGATCCTGCTGGCATTTTTCGGGACGGTGCTGGTTGCGCTCTCCATTGTGATCCAGGGAAAGGTGGATGTGCACGATAGCGCTGCATATCTTCGTTCCGTGATTCTTCAGACGCAGCCGAAGACCGACGCCACAGGCAAAGCCAAAGTCGATTCCAGTGACGTCAATAGCGCTTTAGACAACATACTTGGCGACACCACTCCCACACCTGCGCCAACCTCGACCTCAAAGTGAATGAAGGAGGTTTCCATGAAGAAGGTGTGTCCGATATTTGCGCTGGCAGCCGTCCTGGTGATGTGGCAGTCATCCGCGTTGGGTGACGATCTGCAGCCGATCCAGGACCTCACCACCAAGGCGCGGCAGGCCTATTCTCGACATCAGATGGCCGATGCAGCCAGATTTTTCACCCAGGCGCTCGACAAAATAAAAGTTTCAAGCGAGGCACAGCAGGACCCAACCATTCTGGTGATCATCGGTGCACTGGGCTGTGGATTGCCAGGCCATGATGCTGAGGGGAAAGCCGCGCTAAACCGGGTGCTGCGCACCAACAAAGGAGTGGCTGCCGATCCGGCCAAGGCACGTGAACTGCAAAAACTGCTGGCAAGCTGCTTGCGAACGCAGGAAGAGGAGGATGTCACTTCCACCACCATTGTTGTTCCTGCAGTAGCCTCTGTGAGCGATGAACCGACAGTCTCCGGCACCTTCAAAGGAGGATATCTGATGGCGCCGCCTGTAGCGCCTGTTTCAGTCAGCAAGATCTCCCGAGCAGACCTTCAGCAACGGTTGAACGAAGCTGAAAGTCCTGACACAGCCCTGAACACAACGCTCAAGCGCTTTGTCGCGAGCGCACATGGAACCGCTGCCGATGCACATGGAGCTGTGACCGACCATTTCATTGTGGTCACGGAAGGCAGCCAGGCGGATGCCGCAGGCGTGGCCAAGTGCCTGGACCAGTACGGCGCAGATCTAAGCAGCCAATTTGAGATGCAGTTCCCCTCGCACCTGATCACGGTGTACAACATGAGTTCTGAACAAAAGGTCTATAACGAAGCGGGACTCCTGCATGGGTTGCGGCTGGGTCGCGGAACCATTGCTTATTCCGTTTACGACGACCTGAGCATGGTGGGTGTAGGCGCTCCTACGGGTTGCGGCTCGCTGGCCCATGAACTTACGCACTTGATGATTCGAGGGAATTTTGCCGATGCGCCAGCATGGCTGGAGGAAGGGCTGGCGTCCGCGGTTGCGCTTGCGACTGCAGGGCAGCAGATCACCTTCCGTAAAGGCTGGCGGGACGATGTGCTGAATCGTCAGGAAAATCTGCGGCCACCGGTGGCGGAACTGTTGAGTCTCAGCTGGGCTGATTTTTCTTCAGAAAAGAGCGGGCCGGAGAAAGCGGCCGCCATTCAGGCAATGGCTTCTGTTTTTATCCGTTACCTGGCTGATCACGGCAAACTGCATGACGTGTATCTGGCTGTGCGCAAGCAGAACCTTGCGGCAGACCTGGACCACTACCGCACTCCTCAGCAGATCCTGGAAGCCCAACTGGGGAAAAAGCTTGTGGATGTGGATAAGGATTTTGATTCATGGTTCCGAAAACAGATGGCAGAACGGCCGGCGAGCACATACACGCAGCGCTCGTCTGATGACGAGGCGCCCTGCGCGGCGAATACGATGAACGCCATGGCGCAGCAGACGCCTCCTCCATGCGAATCCGAAAGGAAAAAATGAAAGCCGGCCCATCAGGAAGAATTTGTGCTCACACATCCTGAACGTTTCGCGGACACGAACTCCCGGCCAACCTGGGTTCCGGTTAACCCCTCGATTATTGGGTGCTATAATCCGATTCACCGCTCTTGTTGAACGCCAACGGAGGTTTCCATGCTTCGTCACTGGCGAAAACTTCTCAGCCTGACAATTTTCATTCCTGGACTCGTCTCCAGTCAGCTCGCATTTGCCCAGGAAGCCCACGAGCACAGTGCGCCGGCAAAGCTGGGAGAAGTTGCTTTTTCCACTTCTTGCAAACCTGTGGTGCAGGCGGATTTCAATCGCGCCGTGGCGTTGCTCCATTCCTTCACCTACGTGCCCGCGCAGGGTGCATTTCGCGATGTTGCCCAGAAGGATCCTGCCTGCGCCATGGCGTACTGGGGCATGGCGATGGCGAATTTTCACCAGCTCTGGCAGCCTCCGCTTCCGCCCGCGTCGAGCCCGGCACGAGCCGCCGCGCAGCACGCAATTGCCGACGCGCAACGTATAGGTGCGCCGACACCACGCGAGCGCGGCTTCATTCACGCCGCTCAAGTGATCTTTGCGGACGATGCAACCGCGCCCTATGCCGCGCGGCTCACCAAGTACGAGGAGGAAATGGGCGCTCTGGCGGCTGCGAATCCCAAAGATGTTGAAGCGCAAGTGTTCTACGCGCTGGCACTGCTGGCCAGCGCGTCGCCCGCAGACAAAAGTCACGCGAAGCAGAAGAAGGCCGCCGACATTCTGGAGCCGCTGTATCGCACTCATCCGCAGCATCCCGGCATGGCGCATTACCTGATTCATGCTTATGACAATGCGGAACTCGCGCAACGCGGTGTGCCCATGGCGCGGGCTTACTCGCAGATTGCGCCTGCCGCGCCGCATGCCTTGCACATGCCGTCGCATATCTTCACGCGCCTGGGCCTGTGGGATGATTCCATCGCTTCCAACATCGCGTCGCGTGACGCGGCACGCCGCGCGGGCGATACCGGTGAGGAACTACACGCCATGGACTATCTCGTCTATGCCTACCTGCAAGCAGGACGCGACGGCGAGGCCGCGCAGGTGATCCAGCAGCTCAAGACAATGCCCAACCTGAACACCGCAGATTTCAAGATAGGTTACTCGGCCACAGCCATGCCCATCCGTTACATGGTGGAACGGCATGACTGGGCGGCGGCTGTCGGCATTGTGCCTCCGACCGCGGGACCGCCGCATGTGATTGCCATCGCTGTGTGGGCCAAAGGGCTTGGCCTGGCGCGCAGCGGCAAGGCAACCGAAGCCCGCAAGCAGGGCGACGAGTTGCAGAAACTCGAAGATCAGTTGCAGACTTCAGGCAATGCTTACTGGGCCACGCAGGTGCGGGTGATGAAGCGCGAGGTGATGGCCTGGTCCGCCGAGGCGGAACAGAAGCGTGAAGAAGCCGCCACGCTCATGCGCCAGGCCGCCGACGAAGAAGACTCTGTGGAGAAGCTTCCGGTAACTCCCGGCCCGATCGTTCCCGCGCGTGAACAACTCGGCGACTTGCTGCTGCAACATGGACAGTGGACCATGGCTGCGAAGGAATTTGATGTCGCCAACGCCAATGCGCCCGGCCGTCGTGGCGCCGCCGAAGGAGCGGCGGAAGCAGCCAAGAGGCTGCGAGCGCGGAACAGCGGAGAGTGAGCAAAAGACATCCGTTCTCAAATCTCATCCGCACAAAGCGCATTTTTGTTAACTAGCGGCTGCTGCTGATAAACATGGTCGCCATCGCGTCCCGCGCATCTGTTTTTCCATCAACGCCGACGCGCATCTACGCTTTATCGCAGCCAACTGATGGAAACGGCATTCATGCTTCAGGTACGATTGTAGGCGACCTTTTTGAGAACGCCGGCGCAGGGAATGGACATACGCCGTGTGGAGAGGCCCGGATGAATTGCGCACTGGAAATGCTTCCTGTTCGTAAGTTGAGAAAGGAGACTTCTGCACTATGCGCTGTTTCATCAACCCAAGAAAGAACACCTTCATCTACCTTTTGCTCAGCCTGGTCCCATTCATCATCCTGACTGCACGCGGCTATTCACAGTCTGCGTGTGTTAACCAATCACCGCGAAACGTTTTGTACCAGCCATCTTTGGGTATGCCGCCAGCCCCGGGATTGGATTACAACTACAAAAGCACAAAGCCTGTGGTCACGTTCGGAGCCGATCCCAAGACGGTGAACTTCCAGGGGCGGGTCCTCCATCTGTGTGACCAGCATTACCATGTGCCGGTGGAAAACATTCAGGGCTGCCAGAACGAGACGCAAGGCGTGCCTCCGCCGCACGGGACACCGGCGCCTGTGGGGCAGTGGATTGAGGTCCACAGCGTTTACGCCGCGGAAGTTGACAACTCTGGGGAGTGCGCCGAAGGATACGACCACGACCTCACCTGCTGCAAAAAACCGCCGTTCGTAGTGCGGGGCTACAGCGCAAGGGTGACGCCGCCATCAGGTTCATCGATTCCTCCCATCCCGCAGCCGGGTAACGGACTTCTGGCGGAGTGGGCAGGATCGAACACCGGTCCTGATGACGATACCGGATGCAAGCCGCTGCCGGCGCAATGGAGCTTCCGACAGGGCTGCCAGTTTGAGGTCCGGCAGAACCAACTGGACCCGCATGTTTATGAAGCGCACGCAGCAAGGCCGGTACAGCCTCCCAACCGTGTGAGCCCAGACATGACTCTTGTGGGAAGCGCTGTTGAATTGGACAACAAGGCATGCCGCCAGGTGCGCACGGCGCCGATTGCAAGCGACGCAATCGCCAAACAATGGGGCTGCCCGGTTGCGTGCAAGCCTCCGCTTTCCAGTTTTAACGGACAGTGGAGAAACATTCCGGACAACACGAATCCTCAATATGCGCTCTGCACCTGCTGCGCGCCGGACAGGCTGCAGTAGGCGCGAAGGGTCGCCGACATGGCGCGTCATCGCCGCCACCGGGAAAACAAACCGAACACCCACCACGGAGACACAGAGGCGCGGAGAAAAGCAAAACCATTGGCCACAGATCAACGCTGATGAACGCGAGATCTGAAAAAAGAAAGTTTTGTCCGCGTGGATCAGCGTAAATCTGCGGCTAACTTGTTTTTTCTTTGTGCCGCCTTTGTGTCCTTTGTGGTTTCGGTTCGTCGTCCTTAATCGGATTCGCTCCACATGACAGAGGGAAGGAACATGGACGACTCCGATGTAGTACCAGGTAAGCGGAGCTGACCGGCTGCTCTGAATTTGACAAACGAAATGCGCGAGAGCATAGAATTGCTGGAGTCGCACTGTGAGTTGCTGGGCTAAGTTCGTGTGCTTGTGGCTGGTTGCGGTAATGCTGGTCATTGTTATCGCGCCATACTTTGATTTGCCTCCCACGGCAGTGCGCTCTTCCAGTACTACCCACAAAGTTTCCCACTCTGCGTTTCACGCCATGATTGCAGCCAGCATGACCTTGCTGCCTCAGCCGAGATTAGGTTCGTCGGTGGAGATCATTTTCGCAAGCTCCGGCGAGCTTTCGGTCAGCCTGATCGACCTCAACTGCGCCCGTCTCTGCTAGATCATCTGTATTGTTCATCAGCACCCGTTCGCAAATTACAAATCCTGTCTAGTTGACGAAACGAGGCGTCGTTTCCCCGCCCGGTTTGCCAGCCCTTCCCGGCTACTGGATCAAGACCAGCAGCGCGTTTCACCGGAGGTCGTATGAAACACAAGCATCTCAATGCCGGATTGGCACTCATTGCAGTTCTACTCTCTATTTCAGTTCCAGTGATCGCGCAACGCCTGGACGGAACGTTGCGCGGCACGGTAGTAGATTCGTCCGGCGCAGTCATTCCTGGAGCCGATGTTACGGCCAGCAACCAGGAGACTGGAGTACAGCAAACCACCAAAACCACCTCCAGCGGTGCATATGTTTTCCCGAACCTGCTGGTGGGGACATACACAGTTCGAGTAGTGGCAAAGGGGTTCACCGAGTTCGAGCGGAAGGACGTTCAGGTCCTGCCGAACCAGGTCGTCACAGCAGACACCAGCCTTAAAGTTGGGGGCGCGTCAACGACGATAGAAGTAACCACCGGAGGAGAGACGGTGCAGACCAGCACGTCACAGCTCTCGAATGATTTCGGCGCGAAAGCTGTTTCGGACCTGCCGAGTCCTGGTCTCGGCGGTGGCCCTCTTAACCTTGCATTGCTTGCTCCCAACACAACAACCCAAGGTGCGGGCGTGCTGGGTGAAGGAGGCTCGATTGGCGGCGCGCGTCCGCGCCTGAACAGCTTCACCATCGATGGCGTGGACGATAACCGCGTCGACGTTACAGGCCACACTTCAGAAGTGATCCCTGAGGCAGTCTCCGACTTCAATCTGGTTACAAATATGTTCAGTGCTGAGCTGGGCCACTCTGCCGGAGGCCAGTTCAACATTATTACGAAGTCCGGAACCAATACGTGGCATGGATCAGCCTGGGAGTTCAACAATAATCGCGACTTCAACGCCATGGATAACCTGGAAAAGTCCTCCGGGCTTTTCGAGCCTCGCCGGGTTGACCGCAACCGCGCGGGCGCCGACATAGGCGGCCCGATCATCAAAGACAAGCTGTTTATCTACGGCGCCTATCAATTTTCAAATATCGGATTGGCAGCAGCTTCAGTACAGCAGCTTGCGCCAACCGCGGACGGACTGGCGATACTGAACTCTCTTTCCGCCAACCAGGAGGTGCGCAACATCCTGAGTCAGTTCCCCGCAGCGCCTGCCGCGGACGCCCCCGCGCAGGTGGTGAATGGAGTCTCAGTTCCGATTGGAACATTCCAACCGGCAGCGCCCAGCTACCTGAACCAGCACGACTTCAACATCAACTCTGACCTGCATGCAGGCAATCACCAGATACGCGGAAGGTTCCTGTACGATCGTCAGCGTTCTCCCAATGTGAATCCTGATACGCCGCAAGCACAGTTCACAGGCGCAATCGAAGCAGATAATCGCAAAATAATCCTGACCGATGCCTGGGCAGCCAGTGATCGCGTGATCAATGATTTCCGCGTGGCTTACTCGCGGTTTGTGCAGGGATTTACCATTCCGGAAGAGTTCGCAAATTTCCCCAATGCCAAGATCGACGTATTGGGCCTGAACATTGGTCCAGAAGGAAACTCGCCCCAGAGTTACGTGCAGAACAACTACCAGGTGCTGGATAACGTCAGCATTGTGAAGGGCGCGCATACCTTCAAGTTTGGGTCAGAGTACCGCAGATGGATTGCTCCTTCGAACTTCCTGCCCCGTGAACGAGGCGAATGGGACTATGCTGACCTGCAGACGTTAGTCAATGACCAGGTGCCGAATGGTTTTAATCAAGCGTTGCGCGGCGCTGGATCGGGGGCTTTCGACGGCAACCAGCATGCCATCTACGGTTTTGTGCAGGATGACTGGAAGGTAACTCCCCGGTTCACTCTCAACCTGGGTATCCGGTATGAGTGGACAAGCAACCCGGCGGGCGTTGGGTTGCAAACGCTGAACGCAATCTCTACCGTGCCGGGCGTGTTCGAGTTCCGCGACCCAAAGACGGATACCAACAATTGGATGCCGCGCGTAGGCTTCGCCTGGGATCCGATGGGTGATGCCAAGTGGGCAGTGCGTGGCGGGTTCGGCGTTTCCTATGACGTTACCCCGCAAAATTTCCCTCTCTTGTCACTTCCTCCACAACTGCAAACTGAACAAAACCCTGATATCACCTGCACGCTGCCGGGAGCACCGGCATGGTGCGCTAATTTCCTGGCGGGCGGCCCGGGTACAGGCTTCCTTGCAGGAGGCGGACTGCTGCAAGTGAACGTTCCACCGGCAACGCGAGAAGAAGCACAGGCTGCAACCCAGGGCCTCATTCTGGACCAGGTCCAGCCCAAGGTCTACACCTGGACGCTGGGAGTGCAGCGGGAACTTACGAAGAACACCAGTCTTGAGGTTCGGTATCTGGGAACGCGTGCGAGCCAACTGCCAGTCCAGGCGCGCATCAATACCAGAAGCGCTTTCACGGCCGGGCTACAACCGCTGCCGACGTTCTTCGGCGCCACCCAGGTTCCGGCAACAATTGTCGGCGGCTCACGCCTGGTCGACTTCGAAAACTTTGATCCGTTTATCCACCCCGAATTCAGCACCGTGACTTCATTTCCGGCAATTGGCAGCAGCATCTATCACGCGGCTTCAGTTGACCTGAACCGTCGGTTCACCACCGGGCTGCTGTTCCGTGCCAATTACACATTTGCTCACAATATCGACGATGCCACCAACGAACTCTTCAGCAGTGTGGTGAACCCGCGGCGTCCGTTTGACTGGCAAAACCTGAGCCTGGACCGTGCGCGTTCAACCCTGGACGTCCGGCATAAATTCGCGATGTCCTGGATTTATGAGCTCCCCAAGATAGCCAGCGAAAGCAACTTCCTGAAAACGGTGACGCACGGATGGCAGGTCAGCGGCACGTACCTGGTGCAGAGCGGCCAGCCTGTTACCCTGCTTTCGGGTTCCGATGCAAACGCAAACGGCGATACCGCGGGCGATCGCGGCATCCTTAACCCAGGGGGACTTGAGGGTGTGGGATCGAACGTCAGCTTTGTCTGCGTGGGACCTGGCGGCACAACGAGTGTTGCCGGGCTTGATACTGGTTGCGCCGGCGGCAGCGCCAACGTGGCTGGTTATGTGTCCGATAACCCGAACGCACGCTACGTGGTGGCCGAGGTTGGCGCTTTGCCTACTCTTGGACGCAACAGCTTTGTATCTCCCGGCGTGAACGTGTGGAACATGGGGCTGTTGAAGAACACTCGACTCACTGAAGGCACGACGCTGCAGTTCCGCGTGGACACCTTCAATACTTTCAATCATCGCAATTTCACGCTGGCTCAGCCGACCGTCTTCCAGACTGGCGTGCTGATTGGCACGGTCAACAACGCTTTGAGCACGACGTACTCGAACATAGCGTCTGATCTCTTCCTGAACAATAACCAGTTCACTGGCGGGCAACGCCAGATGCAGCTAGGAGTGAAATTGCTCTGGTAAGAGATTGCTCGGGTAAGGAATGAATTCACGACTGCCGCGGGGGCTTGAAGAAAGCCCCCGAGTTTTTGCATGGCCAGAAGAGATTGCCAGAATTGCCACAATTGCCAATATGAAATGCATAATGTCAGACCTCGACATCGCGTGAAAGCGTCTCAGCATAGGACGATGGACGACTATTTGCCTGCTTTTGATAAGTGGACTTGTCCGCGCTAACAGCAGTGGGTCAGAAAAGACATGTACCAGCCTGGTGTACCTATTCGCAATTTGATTCGCTGCTGGGAATCGTGCTACCTTGGTTCGATTTGAGCCAGTTCGGAAGTTTTGCTGGTGGGATCTTTGAAAATTCAGCATTCAGCGATCAGCACTCAGCCCCTGAACAGCATGTTAACTGAAGAGTAACTTTCAGGTTCAAACGGCTGCAGCCGGCGACACGAAAGTGAAAAATCAACGCCGGGGTTGTTTCCGCTAAGTCTATATTTTTCGGGGTTGACGGGGAGGGGTGGCGTGAGGGCGACTGTTGTCAAATTTATTAACATCGCCAACAAGCTATCGCTATGGAGGCAGGGAGGAATCGCCGACATCGCGCGTGATCGCCGTGATCGGAAAAGCAAGAGCAAAACCCACAGCCGAGGGCGGCAGTCCACCCCGTCGAGCCAAACCCGGGCTCGCCGGGGACCCCGGCTGTGCCACACAAGCCTAGATCGCTGACACCGGGAAAGGCTTACGGATTACTTCGCGGGCTCCAGTGTCAGCTCATGTGCTTTGCTCTGGTTCACACCGGCGTCTGAGAACGCCAGAGTGAAGGTTGTTCCGCCGTACCAGGCGGGCCAGTGGTCCATATAGTAAGGACTGAAGATCTGGCCGGATTCGCCCTGGACGATGTTGAACGTGGAGGCGTCGAGGTTGGAGAAGTCCACGGTCATGCGCTCAGAAGGGCCGAAGCCGCGTCCCACCTGCTTAACGGTGAATCCGCTGCCGGATTGCGGATGGCGGCCCGGTGCGCCGAGCGATGCCAGACCGGGAACAGAACCGAAGATGGGATGGTTGATGACAACAGGGAACTGTTCACCATACTTCCAGGATTTGAGATCTGCCGGCGCATCCTGGATGGCTTTGGCGACGGCCGCGGTGAGCAGGTCATTGAAGTTGCTATAGGCGGGAGACAGCCAGCGGTCAGGCTGGTTCTGGACAATGTTTTCGAGGGCCACCGATTGTTCTGACCATTCGTAGCGGTCCCAGTTGTCGCCCAGTTTGGGTTGGAGCAGAAGCTTCCACAGCGCGACGCGGGCTTTCACTTCAATGGTGGCTGCAGCCGAGTCGATCGTCATGCGGCCATCGAAGCCGCGCATTACATCGGCGGCCTGGCGGGTACGATCTGTTGCCTGGCTGCTGTGATCAATGGCGTAGACAAAGTGGTCAGCGAAGAAGCGGTCGTATTCTGACGTGATATCGGTTTGCAGGGCCAGCATATCCGCGGGCGAGAACTTTTTGCCCGACTGCAGCACGTGGTAAATCCGCTCCGTACGATACGGCGGGAACCACTGCGTGGCGAGCAGGTAAGGATAGTCCTTGGGCGTGATGCGCGCGTTGGCGGTGGCAATGATTCCGCCGGGCGGATTGTAGACGGCAGGCAGCTTGTCAAAAGGTACATAGCCGGTCCAGTCATGCTTGCCGTCAGCGCCGGGGACGGGCAGCGTGCCGTCGCCGGAACCGGGGTCCCCGGCGGGCGCCGCTTTCGCGCCTGACGGGGTGGAGGATGCGCGTGTGGGAATAAATCCCATGGGCTGGTAGCCGATGTTGCCGTCAACATCGCCGTAAACCACGTTCTGCGATGGAGTGGCGAAGACGGAGAGCGCCTTGCGGAACTGCTCCCAGTTCTGCGCCGAGTCGAGATCAAACAGCGGGATGCCGATCTGGCGCGTGTCATAGAGCACCCACTGCAACGCGATTTGGCGCGTCTCGCCGGGCAGGAGACTGCTAATGATTGGACCATGGCGGGTGATGACCACGTCAAAGCTCAAGTCCGGCTTGCCTTTTACGTGGATGACTTCATGCTCGCGTTCAGGTTTTTGCCAGCCGCTGGGAGTTTCATACTCGCCCTGCGCGTTGAAGTTTTCCACGAACAGGTCCTGCACGTCAGGATTGAGGTTGGTGAATCCCCAGGCGATGCGTTGGTTGTGACCGACAATCACAAACGGCACGCCAGGAAGGGTGAAGCCTTCAACGTTGAAGTCGCCGGAAGCGGAATGAAGTTGCACCTCATACCACACGCCGGGGACGCGATGCGGCAAGTGCATGTCATTCGCGAGCAGCGGCTTTCCTGTGGTGGTGTGCGCGCCGGAGATCACCCAGTTGTTCGATCCTGGCAGGCAAGCTTCACAGGAAGATGCGGGAGGAAGCAGTGACAGTGAAGAGAAGACATTCGACGCAAGATGATCGTGTGGCACAGCCGGGGTCCCCGACGAGCCCGGTTTTGGCTCGATGTTGTGGACTGCCGCCCTCGGCTGAGCCAGATTGGAAATTGTTCTGGATTGCCCATGCACGTGTGGCACAGCCGCCCCCGGCTGTGCAAGATTGGAATCCGAAGCATCATCCCCCGGAGCATGGTCCCTCCAGGAGCCATTGGGATAAAGGTCTGCCATCAGCTCAGGTGGAAGTACCTGGCCAATTTTTTCCCGCTTGTACTCCATTTCGTACTGCGGGTTGAGCAATTGGCTCATGCCGATGCCGATGAGCACGGAGTCGGAAACAGTCCACGGACGCGGAGAATATCCGAGCACGTGAAATTCAATGGGGAGATTATCTTTATGCTGCGCGATGTAGGCATTCACGCCGGCGGTGTAGGCGTCAAAGAATTCTTTGTCGCGCGCCGGGAGTTGCGCTGCCACGCGATCAGCCACGGCGCGAAGCCGCAGAATGCGCTGTTGCTTGTCGTAGTCAACCCATGTGCGGACCGGAGGAGGAGTGCCGTTCACGCGCGATGCGGGCGTTTGCGGCGGCGGTCCTCCGGGAAATACTTCAGCCATTTCGCCGGCCACGGCTCGGCGGGTCAGGTCCATCTGCCACATGCGGTCCTGGGCGGTGACGTAGCCCTGGGCAAAGAATAGGTCGTGGAGATCGGCGGCGGTCAAATGCGGAACGCCGTGCCCGTCGCGCGCCACGTGCACAGGTTCATGCAGGCCGCTGATGGCAATGGTTCCGTCCAGCTGTGCCAAAGAACTCTGAGCTGTATGGTGGAACCAGAGTCCAAGAATAAAGATGGCGGCAACAACTAACGTGAACAGGACGGAGATGATCTTTGCGATGCGGCGAGCGGCGCTTCGGCGGGCAGGTGCTGTGACTGTTGTGGCCATGGCGCTGCGATTGTAACGGTCCGGAGCGGCAAACAACAATCAGGCATTTGCTTAGAGGGTGGAGGTCTGGTCAGGACTGCAAATTGGGCCGGGGTTGCTATAATTGAAAATGAAAATCAATTTCATTTAGGATTTTCGCTCGGCCCAGGATGAAGATGCTGCAGAGACGGATTGACGACCATGCTCCACCAACGCGTGAAGCCATGCGCGAAGCTCAGGACATTTTCTATCGCCATCTGAAGCGCGTTGGACTGAAGCACACTGACCAGAGAGACGCGATTCTGCGCACGTTCCTGGAGACGCGAGACCATCTTTCTACTGACGAACTCTTCCGCCTGGTGAGAAAAAAGGACGCGAAGATCGGCTTTACCACTGTGTATCGCACGCTCAAGCTGCTTGCCGAATGCGGTCTGGCCAGCATGGTTCCGTTCCCTGATGGGACCACGCGCTTTGAACACCAGTTCAACCGCCGGAGCCATCATCACATGGTGTGCACCGAATGCGGCGCCTCCGTCGAATTTTTCTCTCCGGAAGTGGAAAAGATTGAAGAGGATATCGGCCGCAAGTATCGCTTTGATGCCACAAGGCACAACTTCCAGATCTACGGGATTTGTGAAGATTGCCGCAAGCCACCGCGAAAGGTGGTTTAAGTGCCTACATCAGCCTGAGCGTCGTTGCTCCGGATTGAGTTTCTCCGGCATTACCTGGTCCACAGCTTGCTGTGCTGCCTGGCGTCCAAGGTCTGCGCCCATTTCTCCGGCTTTTTCACGTATGTTGGTTACGGCCTCACGCGCCATCTGTTCAGGATCGCGCGCGGCCTCCAGCAGGCGCCTGCGGGTACTCTCTCCTGAAGCCGGAGCAATCAAGAGTCCCACTCCAGCACCGCACACCAACCCCGCAATGAATCTAAGCATGTTTTTACTCCTCGGGCTTACTCTTTAATTGATGCTCAGTTATTGAAGATGCATCAAATACGCAGGATTTTGGCTGCGTTGCCCTCATCGCAGATGCAGGCGTATTCGCGAGCTTACCGGAAGTTGCCACTCCGGCTTTGCTCACTGTCGTCTGTTGCAGATTTCTGCCGATCTGGAACCAGCGGCAGAACGGGCCGGATGACCATCGAACAGCTCACGCTTGGTGGCCACCGCCCACACCTGCGTGGCATCCCAAAAAATTGTCAGCAATCGCTTCAGGAGAGTACTTATGAGAGCTGTTGTCTTTCGCGGAATAGGTGATATACGTCTTGAGAACGTTCCTGAGCCCGGGATTCTGAAGCCCAATGACGCAATTGTGCGGCTCACCGCAAGCGCCATTTGCGGAACTGATCTGCACATGATTCGCGGAACCATGCCCGGAATGGTTCCCGGCACAATCCTTGGTCATGAAGGCGTTGGAGTTGTAGAGGAAGTGGGAACCGCAGTGCGCAACTTCCGTGTTGGAGATCGCGTTGTTGTTCCTTCCACCATTGCCTGCGGCAACTGTTCGTATTGTCGCGCCGGCTACTATTCACAGTGTGACAACGCCAACCCTAACGGCCCTTCAGCGGGTACTGCGTTTTATGGCGGTCCGGCAACCAGTGGGCCTTTTGATGGCATGCAGGCCGAGTTTGTGCGCGTGCCTTTTGCCAACATCAACCTGGTCAAAGTCCCGGATGGAGTCTCTGATGATGAGGCCATTCTGGTTTCAGACATTTTTCCCACCGGCTACATGGCAGCCGAACTTGCAGACATTCATCCCGGCAGCACTGTGGCTGTTCTTGGCTGCGGACCGGTTGGTCAGTTCGCCATTGCCAGCGCCAGGTTGTTGAATGCCGGAAGAATCTTTGCCATTGATGGCCTGCAGGACCGGCTGGAAATGGCCCGCCAGCAGGGCGCAGAAGCCATCAACTTTGAGCAGGAAGATCCGGTACAGGCTGTTAAAGGTTTCACCGCCGGAATCGGGGTAGATCGCGTCATAGACTGCGTGGGTGTTGATGCCAACCGACCGCATCATGGCCCGGCGGCAAGCAAAGGCCTTTTCAAATCGCCGCGCTTCCGCACCGAACGCGTGAAGACCACTATGGGCAAAGAGAGCCCAAGCAATGGAAATTGGCATGCAGGTGATGCTCCGTCGCAGGCGCTTGAATGGGCTGTTCAGGCGCTGGCAAAAGCGGGAACGCTCTCGATTATCGGCGTGTATAGCGAACTTGTGAACACATTTCCCATCGGAAATGCGATGGAGAAGAACCTGACAATCAGAATGGGCAACTGCAACCATCGCAAATATGTCCCGCGGCTGCTTGAACTCATTCGCAATGGATCAGTTGATCCTGCTGAAGTTCTCACTCAAATCGAGCCCATGACAGATGTTATTGAAGCCTACAAACGCTTTGATCGCCGCTCGCCGGGATGGATCAAGGTGATGTTGCAACCGCAGGAAGAACGCATGGTGGCCTAGGGATTCATGATTGAAGAGGGCGCAGCGGATCCTGCGTCCTCTGCTTGTTCACCAGATCACTTCTACGCTGGGCTTCCGTTATCGTCGGCCAGGGAATTCCCGCGCCTCCGCGCCTGTTACCCGAGTTCTTCCTCGTACAATGAATCGGTGGTCACACTGCGAGGGTACAAGGAAGCCGATTTTTCCCGCCTGATGGAAATCGACAAAGCATGCTTTGTTGAAGGCATCGCCTATCCTGAAGACGAGATGCGCTATTTCCTTGACCGTCGCTCAGCCGTCACGCTGGTTGCAGAAGATTCCGGGCGGATTCAGGGTTTTGTCATTGCAGATCGTTTTCGCTCGCGTCGCGTTTCCCATTCCATGGGGAGAATCATCACCATTGATGTAGCGCCGGAAGTGCAGGAGCGTGGTTTTGGCAGCCTGCTGCTGACCAGTGTTGAGCAGGAACTCAAGCGTCTGCAATGTGATTACGTATCGCTGGAGGTGGCTGTGGATAACAACAAGGCCATGCGCTTCTACAAAAAGCACGGATACTCCGTGCTGAAGGTCCTGCCGCGTTATTATCTTGATTCCATTGACGGGCTGCTGATGGGCAAGAAATTATAGAAACGCTTCTCAGCCCTCACTCCACTTCCATTCCGCATACTTCTTCCTCAACTCTGACTTGAACAGCTTGCCGGTCGAGGTGTGCGGCAACTCATTCACGAAAACAAAGTCATCCGGCACCTGCCACTTGGCGAATTTCTTCTCCAGAAATTCCTTCAATTGCTCCTTCGTGGCGGATGCTCCTTCTTTCAACGCCACCACCGCCAGCGGACGTTCCTGCCATTTGGCATGGCGCACACCCACAACACCGGCTTCACGCACCGCTGGATGTCCCATCAAGGTATTCTCCACGTCTACCGAGCTGATCCATTCTCCGCCGGATTTGATCATGTCTTTGCTGCGGTCCACCAGCCTGATGCATCCGTCCTCATCGATAGTCGCAACGTCCCCGGTGCGGAACCATCCATCTTTGCTCCAGCGATTTTCTGTTCCCGGTGCGTTGTAATAGCTTGCTGCCACCCACGGACCGCGGACCTCCAACTCGCCCATGGCTTGGCCGTCCCAGGGCGCGACCCCCTGCTCATTGACCACACGAAGATCGACCAAAGGCGATGCCCATCCTTGCTTGCACCGCTGCGCATATTGCCGGTCTTCCGGCCAGCTCAGCATCTCCGGCTTCAGGTGCATGGTGCTGCCCAGCGGGGAAGTTTCCGTCATGCCCCAGGCGTGAATCAGGTGGAAACCGTGGCGGTCCAGGCTGCGCATCAGGGCCTCCGGAGGCGCCGTTCCTCCGCAAAGAATGCGTATACCTTTGGCCGGCCGCCAATCTGCTCCGCGCTTGTCCAGCGCAGCAAGAACCGGAACCCAGACCGAGGGGACAGCGCAGCTTATGGTGACCTTCTCTTGGGTGATGAGTTCCAGCAGGCTCTCTGGATCCAGGTGCGGACCGGGCAAAATGAATTTGGTTCCCACCATTCCCGCAGCAAAAGGAAGTCCCCAGCCATTCGCATGAAACATGGGCGAGCCCAGCAGAGCTACATCATGTTGTGACATGCCAACACAGTCCGGTATTGCCTGCACCAGGCTGTGCAGCACCTCCGAGCGATGCGAATAAATCACACCTTTGGGACTACCGGTTGTTCCTGAGGTGTAGCACATGGCGGCGCCCTCATCTTCACTGATCTCGGGATATTGGAAGTTGCCGCTCGCCTCCTTCAGCCACTCTTCATAGTTTTCGTACTCACCCGGAATCGGCTCCCCACAGTGGGGCACAACAAAGATGCGCTCAAAATTTACCTTCGCTTTGAATTGCTCCAGCACAGGAAGCAGCACGTCATCCACGATGAGGAAACGGTCCTTTGCATGGTTGGCGATCCACGCGATCTCGTCCGGATGCAGCCGCAGGTTCAACGCATGGAGAATTCCTCCCATCACCGGAATGCCGTAATGCGCCTCCAGATGAATGTGGTGGTTCCACATCAGCGTCGCTACACGATCGCCCTTTTTGATTCCTGCCGATTGCAGGCACTCGGCCAGCTTTCGCGCTCTTTTATAAACGCCGCCCCACGTTGTCCGATGGATGCTGCGGTCCGGCCGCCGCGAGACTACCTCCACCTTCCCGAAATACGTGCCCGCCCGTTCCAGCACCGCCACCAGGGTCAGTGGCGTTCTCATCATTGTGTGCATCAGAAAGCTCCGTGTTGGCGGGCATTTTATAACAACAGCAGAGTGGCTTTCGCCTGTTTTTCGGTGATAATAGAAGATATGAAGCGCTCAGGCATTGCTGATTTGCCTCTGCATGGTGGACGCGTTCCGCCCTGGCTGGCTGAGCGCATGACGCGTCTCGGCACCGGCATCTGCGAAGCCGTGCTCTACTACTACGGCACATCAGAGCTGCTTTCGCGATTGAGTGATCCCTTCTGGTTTCAGGCGCTCGGCTGTGTCATGGGCATGGATTGGCACTCGTCCGGCATTACGACCTCAGTGATGGGTGCGCTCAAGCGGGGTCTCAATCCTCGTGCACACGAACTGGGAATTTATGTTTGCGGCGGCCGAGGCAGGCATTCCCGCAAAACACCGGACGAACTTCGCGCCGTGGCTGAACGCGCGAACCTCAATGGCGAAGAACTCGCCCGCAACAGCCGGTTGACTGCCCGGATCGACAACAACGCTATTGCTGACGGCTTCCAGCTCTATCTTCATTCTTTTGTTGTGAGCAGCAGTGGCGAATGGACGGTTGTGCAGCAGGGAATGAACGATGCCACGGGACTGGCTCGCCGCTATCATTGGCATTCAGCCAGCGTGCGCGATTTCACTTCTGAACCCCACACCGGCATCGTGGGGCAGAGCGTGATCGAAGACGACATCATGAACCTGGTGGAGCACCGCGCCAGGCCGGCGCAGAACGCCCTGCTTGTGATGGCGCATGAGCACCCTGAACGCACGCTGTACGAGGCGCGCAAGCTGGTGATGCCGCACCATCATGATGTCCGTGCCGAAAATGTTGATCTCAAGCGTCTTGGGGCTGTTCTGGCCGTTGCCTATGAGCGCGATCTGCGTGATTTTGCATCGTTGTTGCTTCTGGACAATCTGGGACCGCGTACCCTGCAGTCTCTGGCACTGGTCGCTGAGGTGGTTCATGGAACGCCCACTCGCTTCGCCGATCCGGCGCGCTTCTCCTTTGCTCATGGCGGCAAAGACGGTCATCCTTTTCCTGTGCCGCTCAAGACTTATGATCAGTCGCTTTCCGTCCTGCGCCGCTCCTTGGATGAAGCCAAAGTGGGGCGCTCGGAAAAGCTGGATGGTTTTGCCCGTCTGGATCGTCTTGTGCGCAACATCGAACAGACCGCTGCACCGCAGGCGGATTTCCGGCGCTCCGTTGAGCATGAGCGCGCCATTTCGCCTTCTGTTGGAGGTCGCACCGTCTTTGATGATGGAAAGAAGCGAACTGCCGCTCAGTTAGATCTCTTCTGAAAAGCGTCTCTGTCAAGTCGCAGGGCTTGGCTGGAAACTTTCAGTGGTAAAGTGCAAGTTACCTTTTGGTACACGTTTCAGCGAACTCACGCATTGCTATTTTGAAATAAATGAAGTAGTTTTCCTCGCAACAGTCCACAAACAAACTAGAAAAGAGAGGGTGCATGTTCTGCTATCACTGCGGAGCCACACAGCCTGATAACACAACTTACTGTTCCAATTGCGGACGACCGGCAAAAGGCCCGGCCCAGCCGCAAACGCCATCAGCCATTTCAGCCCCGGCAGCTTCTGCTCCAGCAGCGCAGCCGCCTTCAACTCCCTCGCCGACGCAATCTTCTGCTGCTCCTGGTTCACCCTGGTTGAATGTTCCTCCCATGGCGCAACCTGTGCAACCGCAAGCTTATCGGCCCTATGTGGGAGAGCCGCAAACCGACGGTAAGGCCACAGGAAGCCTCATACTGGGAATTCTCTCCCTCCTGTGCTTTTCTTTCCTGGCCGGGATACCAGCCGTCATTCTTGGGCACATGTCGCGCAAAAACATCCGCCAGAGCATGGGACGCCTCAAAGGTGACGGCATGGCCCTGGCCGGCCTGATTATGGGCTATATCAGTATCGCCAGCATTCCCTTGATTCTCATCATTGCCGCCATTGCCATTCCCAACTTGCTGCGGGCTAAGATTTCCGCCAATGATTCCGCAGCAGCTTCCGTCATGCGCACAGTAAACACAGCCCAGGTGACGTATACAACCAACTATCCGGCCAAAGGATACGCCCGTGACCTCGCCACGCTGGGACCAGGGCCGAGTGGAACATGCGGCACGGAGTCTGAAACCTATGCCTGCCTACTCGATGACGCCGTAGCAAATCGCAATGAAAGAGGCGGTTATCGCTTTAGCATGACAGCCGTTTGCGATGGGACTTGCACTGACTACTTGAGCGTGGCCGTTCCCATCACGGGCTCAACTGGATCAAGGACGTACTGTTCCACTTCAGATGCCGTCATCAGGTATAAACTTGGAAATAAAACTCCGCCGGCAACTCCTGAGGAATGCCAAACCTGGCCACCCCTCTCATGATTGCTCGTACAGAATAGAAATTAGAAAAGGCCGGCAGAACCGGCCTTTTCTAATTGTGTCTTGAAATTGCTTCGCGCTACTTCACGTCCACCAGTTGAACGTCCATAATGAGCGGCGCATTGGGTGGAACCAGCGGCGGCGCGCCTTTTG